>CAXTDO010000075.1:0-13359 GCA_964242315.1 uncultured Flavihumibacter sp. | reverse complement strand
AGGCGACCGCTATCCGGCACAGATGCAGGCGAAAGTTGGTAAGTGAGCCACTTGCCAATCAGGGCATTGAAATAAAAGCCTGCCTGTGCCAACATGAACTTGGCGCAAGCATGACTGAATAACATGGGCTTATATCGTACTGAGAAATGTTACACTTTTTAGTGTATTCATGATCGGTATAGTATACAAAACCCTTCGTTTAGGTAAACGAAGAGACTTCGCTGTAAGCTCGCTATCAGGATTTCTACTAAAACCCGCTAAAAGTACTACTTCACTGTAAAGGCTATATTAAGTCTGAAAGACTACTGCATTATTTAGTTTTCTTAAGACTTTAATATCTAATGAAATGCTAATTGATGAGGCACTACTTGAATAGTTTATTTGAGAGTGGGTGTAAATAGTATATTTATCGGCGATGCAAAATCTCCCTGAAACATACATAGGAATTTTAGATGGTATCAAAGCTGAGACACGCCAGTCCAGACTTAAAGCTGTACTAAGAGCCAATGCATATATGCTTGCTTTATACTGGCGCATAGGAAAAACAAAACAGGAACAGCAAGAGCGGGCTAATTGGGGAATAATGTTACGAAAAGGCTTGCTGGTGATCTAAAAAGGGAATTTCCAGATATGAAAAGACTTTCGCATCGAAATATCAAATACATGTGGAAATTTGCTATTGTTCATCCTGATTTTACAAATGGGCAGCAGTCTGCTGCCCATTTACTTTGGGGCACCACTTGTTATATCTTGACAGGGTTAAAGATGAACAGCGGAGGAATTTCTACATGCAAAAAGCCGTGGAGAATTATTTGTGTTAAGGAACCGGAACCTTACTAAACCCTACAAAAGGACTAAGGCCAGAGTTTGCAGCAAATTGCAGAACTCATTCATTACTAATCATGTTCTTCATATCGCCAACAAAGAAAATATCCTGAACAACATTACCGCACAAAAGGATTTATACTTTGAAGTCCTATTCTTTCCCCAATAACGAACTTCACAGTTCAGCAGTAAGTGGATAGAGAGTTGTTTGATCTTTCCTTTTTGTTGTTGCTGCATAGCTATCATAACGGCTAAGTAACACTTTACTATTTTGCCCATTATGTTTAGGATGCTAACGATAAAATTCTCTGGTATTTTTAATTAATACAACCAATAGAAACCAACACAGCAGAACCGATTTAATGGTTTTTTTAACTTTATAAATGGTGATGAATCACAATAGCTTATTTAAGCTATTGTAATGCGACCAACACTCCTTTATTTTTGCATTATAACAAAAGGCGACGGATTAGTCAGAACAAGAACACCGTCGCCGCTCAGTAAAAAGATGATCAAGGTTGCAATTTTTGACGATCACAAACACAGGCGGGAGGCATTAAAGCTCATAATCAGCTTGAATAAGGAAATGCGATGCATTGGTGATTACGAAGACTGCAGCTATCTGGTTGCCAACCTTAAAGCCGATCCGCCCGATGTAGTGTTGATGGACATTCACATGCCCGGCGTGGGTGGCCTGGAAGGGGTAAAGCTTTTACAAAAGCATTACCCCGGAACCTTCATCATCATGCAAACGGTTTTTGAAGACGATGACAATCTCTTCAGTTCACTCTTAGCTGGTGCACACGGCTATTTACTGAAAAACGCACCCAGCGACAAAATCATTGAAGGCATATTGGAAGTGGTGAGCGGCGGAGCGCCAATGACGCCCTCCATTGCACGGCGGGTACTTGCCCATTTTAGCAAAAAGACCTCCGGCAAAGAAGAGTTCAACCTCTCAGTGCGGGAGACCGAAATATTGGAATGGCTGGTAAAAGGCTATAGCCAGAAGATGGTGGCTGCAGAACTGTTTTTATCAAAGCACACGGTAAACAATCACATCAAAAACATTTACCAGAAACTGCATGTGCACAACGTGTCCGAAGCAGTAGCTACGGCGCTGCAGAAACGGATTGTCTGACTGGTGCAGTGGCTTGAAAATGGCTTAATTACGCTATTGACTCACCGGTAACCTCCAAGGTATCTTTGCAGCGGATTATGAATTAAGATACGAAACACAAATACAACCACGAACCGATTACGGTGTTCATATTCTCCCGTTCCCTCACAATCAAAGCGATGCTTGCAACCAAAAGATTGAAGCGTTAGCAAAGAAAACCTAACAACCGATCATCGCCAAACCCTGTGGCTACTCTCGTAGCTTGCTTGCTACCCTATTTACTCCGGTTTAAAAAAGAAAGCGATTTTGTGCGGGCGGAGCCTTGCGTGCAAAAAAATCAGTCAACAACAAAAACGATAAACCATGTGCTCTTTTTCCATTAACAAAAAAGCAATTGCTGTGGCCGTATTAAGCGCATTGCTCACCGCCTGCGCCACCATTTCCAAGTTCGATCAATACGCCTACACGCAAGCCACTTCCTTGAAAGTGGATGCCCTGGCAGTTATGGGCCGGGCCAATGAGAGCTACAGCTTGCACCAGGCAGAAGTGGCGCAGGTAAAAACATCGTTAGATAAAATGTACGAGTACGAAAAGAACCGGCCCAAAAACATCATCACGCAAAAAATGTGGACGGTGCTTACCGACTCAACCGGCCACTTGTACGGCGGCTTCATCAAGCGGTGGCAGAAAGAAGACAAGTTAGACACCGCCTTCATCCGCATTTCAAAAGACCTTGTGGGCCAATCCTTCGATCAAATCTCGGGCATGGAAAGCGGTAAAATAAAACCCTGACAAAGCCATTCATCTACCTGATAAAACTCAAACATCATGAGCACCATCAATTTCAACCAGTTCTTTCAATCCATTGAAGGCGGCGTGGAGTCGCTTGCTAAAACCTCCATGCGCGATTATCTGGGCGAAGCAAAAACCGACGGCAAGAGCATTGTGGACAGCATGAAAGAAGAACTGCAGCAATGGGCCGCCGAAGTGGAAGAAGGCGCATTGACAGAAGAGGACCTGGGCTTTCTGGTAAAAGAACAAGCGGCGCTTACTGAAATGACCGCTTTGAAAGAAGCCGGTTTGGCTGCGGTACGCATTGACAAATTCAAAACCGGCGTCACCAACGTGATTACCGGCGCCATTGCGGGCCTTGTAAAAGTATGAGCATTTTAAAAAGTTGAATCATGACTATCAACTTGCCTTTCACCGATAACAACGTGTCACTGCCGGCAGCTGTGGCGTGCGGCCTGTTTACCATAGGCATGGTGATGGCGGCGCAGGCAGGGCTTTGGCTCATCAACCGGTGGCCCGCCCACGCAAAATTGGAGCAAAGCAACGAAGTAGCCGGGATTGTCTTTGGCGCCATCGGGCTCCTCTATTCGTTAATATTGGCTTTTGTGATTGTGGCCGTATGGGACGATTACAACGATTTGGAAAAAACCGTGGAAGCGGAAACGGATAAACTGAACGGCATACTGGCGCACAGCATCACCCTGCCTGATAGCCTGAAAGCTGTCATCGGGAGTGGCATCTACGCTTATTGTGAACAGGTGATGCAACAAGAATGGCAAATAAGAGCGGCAAACACCAATCATCCAAGTGCCATCCCGGTCTTGCGCCGCAAACTGTTGAACACCGAGCCCAAAAGCTACGTACAGACACGGGTGTTTGATGCGATAGACAAAGACTTAAGCGACGTCGCCGACCTGCGGCGGGCCAGGCTTTCGCATACGCATTCTCAAATGCCGCAATCGATCTGGCAGATACTAAAAGCAGGCACCGGGTTGCTGATTTTGTTCTCTTATTTCTTTCAGGTGCCTTCGGTTGCACTAAAGCGGGTTTACCTAAGCTTTTTGGTGATTGCCGTTTCAATATGCATGTTTCTGGTGTACAGCCTGGATCATCCGTTTGATGGCCAAGACGGCATTAGCGTTCAGCCGTATTGTACGATACGGGCTGAAAGCAAAGCGCTGTATTCAACGTTAAAATAAACTTTTTAGAAAGTCCATGCTGGGCTAACGGTTCAAGAGATACAGGAAATAGAAGCCTTATGCAATAGAACAAACAACCGTAAAACTTATCCAAGTCATAAACAAATTCAATTTTTAAATCAGTTTTTAATTGAAAAAACAACCATCATGAAAAAGGGTATTTACATCTTAGCGGCAGCGATGTGCTGTATTGCACTAGTCGGCTATACGACGGCCACCCATTACAACGTCCGCACAGGAACAGCCGTTTCAGTAATCTTCGTCATCTGCGCACTCTTTGCCGTGTTGGCGACATACAGCAACCTGCTGCGCGACGAGATCAGCGACTGCGATGCGTTTGATGCAGCCGCACGGCGACAGCAGCAAAAAAGCAAATGGAAGTGGGTGGACAAAACCGCGCCGTTTAGCCTCACCAAAGTGCAGTTCGGGTTGTGGACGGTAATCATTTCTTCGGTATATATCTATTTGTCTCTTTGCAAGGGCGACTGCGCCGAAACAAGCATCAACAAAACCGCGCTTGTGCTTATGGGCATCTTCGCCGGAACGGCAGTGGCGTCAACCGTTATAGACAAGGCCGAGATGAGCGACAACCGGCCGAGGCATCAAAACACACCGTCGCAAGGCTTCTTTATCGACATCCTTTCAGACGACAATGGTATCAGTCTGCACCGGTTTCAAAACTTCGCCTGGACGCTGATTGCGATGACGGTGTACCTCTACAAAGTGTCGCAGGTAACCACCGGCTGCCAACTGCCGGAGTTGAGCGATACGCTGTTGGCACTAACGGGCATCAGCAGTGCCACCTTCCTGGTGTTGAGAAGCAAAGAAAACGACCCGCCGGTGCAGGAGGTTCAACAAGCGGCCAGCGTTGACACAAGCATAAATGCGGCACCCAACGCAGCCAACGTTATTAGCGGCAACGGCACCATGCAAACCGCCGGAGCGGTGGGTTAGAATGACGTATTTATGCTATTGTCAAGCGTTTACAGGCAGTATAAATTTGTATTATTAAGTAAACGCATCCGCCCCGATTCTTAGGCATCCAAAAAACGACGTAACTGAAGCTCAAACGCTGGTTTTTCGGTATAAGCACCATCCCTGTTGTTCTCATAGTTAATCGTACGCCACTTGAGAGATGCTGCCCGCGTGTCCGTTCGATCTGCTGTGCCCTTTCCAACGCTGCATACCCAATGAAAATAGATTCTAAACCAGTGTACCCCCGGCAATAATTTATACATCTACGTAACCCCTAATAATATAACGTAATCAAGGCCAACGAAAACAGTATAGCCAGGCAGTATTTGCCTTAACGAACGTGTAACCAATTTTTCACTTAATAAAAACTCAAACAATGATTACAACAAAAAATGCTCCACCAGCAAAAAAGGCTCCAACAGCAAAAAGTGCTCCAACAGCAAAAAGTGCTCCAGCACTAAAAAGTGCTTCAGCAGTCTTGACCGACACCCAACCGCACAATGCGGATACCAACGGATGGGACACTGTATTTGCCATGAATTTTATCACGGCCAACGCAGCCCTCGTTAAGGGTTGGGCCAACGTGGACAGCAGCGCCAAAAATGTCGTTCAATCCTACACGGATGATGACACGGGTCTTACATTCAGTCTTAACGCAACATTCGGCGCCTGGAAACTGGCTGAGAATGGGGATGGTAAGAACATCGCGATGACCTGCCCGATTATCGGCGGCACGTACACCGTCGGCATAAAAACGTACGACTTCAGTACCTATTCAACGGCGGTCACTCCTAAGATCATTGTCAACATGAACTGGATTCCCGATCCTGGCCAGTTCTCCTTCGTGATAGATTCAGGGGCAGACGCTATCGTAACGGATCTGAATGCTGAAAAGGCCAATGCTGCTTTACAGACCGCCTTTACGCAGCATGGCAAAACGCTGTCGTCAAACGTAGACGTTAGCGTACAAAAGCAGGGGTATGAGTGGATCGTACAGGACGGGGTCACTTCCTATTATGCGTTTTACTCGGTGGATAAGGATAACAACAAATTCCTGACGATCTACCAATTTGAAAAAGCCTGGAAAACGAACCTGACGGTGTTAAGCAAGGGGTCCAGCACCGACGATGATCCCGCCGTAATTTTGGATACGATCCAGAATAATCCGTTCTCGGGCCTGGCCGCTACTCAACTCCCGCAACTCCTGAGCGATTGGTTTAACACCAATATCGGCAAGTTTAACTACATTTTTTCTTCGCTCGATCTTACTCCGCAACTTTCGCAATCCGATAAGTTTAAGTGGATCAAGCCTACGGCTACCAGCTATGCCGTTACTGACCAGGGGTCGATGGACACGAGCGTCTTCGGGGTCCTGACGATGAATCTTAATCATCAACCCCTCAATAGCCACCAGGTATCCCCCTATGCCATTCCCGATGGGGCTAATGCGGGTTTTCTGATCAGCGGAGAGATGTTTATGGCCAACATGATGCTGGCCGGCGCCTGCACGCTCTTTAACAATGCTGACCCTGCAAACTTTGCCATCACCAACGATGGGCTGACGGTGACCAACACGGCCGATATGGTCTGGGGTAAATTCATGCAGGACGATAACAAGCAGGGCAGCATTGATCCTAAGTACGGCACTACGCTGGATGCGGGCACCCTGTCTACGGATCTCATCAATGCGCTTCAAAATCAGACCAGTGTTTACGTTGACAGCAGTTACAAGATTCAGGTGACTTCGCAGGGCAGCCAATGGTTGCTGACCAAGGGCAGCGGAAATGAATACATCTTAGACGTGAACGGCAACGGCATCGATGTGTACCTGGCGACTCCCGTTACGATTGGCAAGGGCAATTTTACGATGAGCCTGGTTAATTCGCAAGTAACAATCGCTTTCACAAAACTGAAATATTCGTACACCTCGGACTACGACGTATTCGTCAACTACAACGAGTCGCTTACGCTGAAATTGAACGAGCATAACGTGTTCTGGTACGACCAGGTTACGCAAAACATGGTTGTAAGCGTAGTGAAAACCAAATCGGCGATCACGCGCGACATTGTGGAAGGTGCAGTGGCCGGGGCCTTGGCGTTAATTGCGCTGGCGGGCCCACTGCTCGAAGGCCTGTTGGCAGCATCGGAAATAACGGAGGTAACCGATGAAAGTGGTACTGCCATACTCGATGAAGAATCATTTTTTAAGATAGGCGAGGAAAATCCTGAAGAAAATGCTGCCAGTGAAGAACAGGCTTCCAGCGATGCTGCCACGCAGTCGAAGGGCAAGCTCACCAACATCAAAGCGGCTTTTAAAACGCCCAAATGGAAACTGATGGGTACGCTGGCGGCTCTGGCCGGTGCGGTCGCAGGCGTTGACCAGGCCGTTGATGCCATCCTGGAAAAATTAGCCAATGATGATTGGGATAATGTGCCTGGCTTTGGTGCCTTTGCCGAACAAGTGATTGGCCCTTACAACTGGCCGGGAGTTTCCAATTTTACTCTACAGAGTGCTACGCTGGCTGGCTCTTTACAGATCGGCTTGAAGGCCGATTAAGCGTGGGAGTTTTGAAGGACCAAGCAGGATTACCGTAGCGTATTCCTGCTTGACAACTCCTGGTATGCTGATGCTGGTGGCATCGGAAAGGTGTTTCCTAAAGATGCCGCCAGCTTAATACAACTGTTGACGCCGTATCAGATGCCATGAAGCAAGCAGGATACGCAGCCAATGATGTGAAGAATGCATTGAAAGCTTAGTGTCGATTTTAAAAACGTTGCCGGCAAGGTTTGGGATAAGCTCAATCCTAAGAATTGGTAAACGGCAAACGTTCACCGTATGTTAAACAGAGGTCAGCTAAAACGCTGGCCTTTTTTGTTGCCTTCCAAGGCCTCCGAATTGACTTCTTCACGCTATTGGCAGCGGCACACGGGCCCGGTAATTTTGTATCATAAAACACTTAAGGCACCGTATTCATTTACAGCCTTGAATGTCAGTTTTTCAACTGCTAATCCCAAATTCTACTGTATGCCTTACTTATTCACCAATAGACTTACCGGCGATGGCTTTCTGATGGCGCAAACCATTTTATTTGTTGTTTTAGCAGTGCTTGCCGCCAACCTCGGCCTTTCAGTCTTCAACCGGCTGCGCAAGACTCCGGCGGCAGATGAAACCAATAGCGTGACGGGCATTTTTTTCGGTGCTGTCAGCGTGCTGTATTCTCTAATACTGGCCTTTGTAATTGTAGCCGAATGGGACGAATACAACAACCTGAACGCAACCGTGGCCGCGGAAAGCGATAAGCTCAACAGCATTCTTTCCCACAGCAGCAATTTGCCCGACAACCTGAAGTCAACCATCAGCACTTCGCTTTCGGCTTATTGCGAGCAAGTGCTCACGCAGGAATGGACGCAACACCAAAGCCGGGGCACCGATCACCCCAGCGCCATTCCTGTTTTGCGGCATCTGCTTTTGATAACCGAGCCTGCAAACAGCCTTCAAACGGCTGTATTGAAAGTGATTGACGATGACCTTAGCGCCATCAGTGATCTGCGACGTAGCCGGCTAAGCCATACCCGGTCGCAGCTTCCGCAACAGGTGTGGATGGTACTGGGGGCCGGAGCCGTATTACTTGTTGTTTTCTGCTTCTTTTTCAGCGCACCTTCCGTCATGGTTCAACGGCTTTATGTATCTTTCTTCGTTTGCATATTGACGATGTGCCTGGCAATCGTTTACAATCTGGACCATCCCTTCGCGCAGGGATCGGGAATAGACAACAGTCCCTACAAAAAAGTATTGGCCGAACTTCCGGCTTATTATACCGCACAAAAAAATTAGCGCACAACCATCTAAAATTATAAAACTATATAGCCGCTTGTGAGGCAGCTAAATGTATTCTCCATAAATTGGCAAGAATACTTGAGCTGTTTGTATTTTGATCAGTCATCTCGCTACAACTATTTTACTGTTCTGCTGCTTTGGACAGTATTGGCGGTGGGCAAAAGCTCCGCTCAGGAACCTGTGCCCCTGCACTTTGAGTCGTATACCATTGACAACGGACTTTCACAAGGATTTATCAGCTCCATCGTTCAGGATAAACAAGGATTTATGTGGTTTGGCACCAGCGACGGGCTGAACAGATACGATGGCTACACGTTCACCGTTTTTCATCATGACCCTGCCAATCCGGCTTCCATTGCCAGCGACGACATTAGTTGCCTTTTTGCCGACTTCAAAGGTCAACTTTGGATTGGCTTCCGGGGAAAAGGTATTGATATTTTTAATTCCGAAAGCAAAACATTCCGGCATATACGGCCTTCGAAAAGCGGGCTTCGTTCCGGTTTTGTGGTGAGTGTAGCCCAAGACAAATCCGGCACCTTTTGGATAAAAACCAGGGAAGGAATAGACCGGCTGGGATGGACGAAGGATTCCGCTGTATTCACACCTATCCGGCTTGACAGCAATTTTGAGCGTCAGCGAAACAGAATAGGTGTTGAGGATTTCTTGATAGACAGCCGCAATCGCAAATTTATTGCCACCAACACCACCGTTTCAGAACTTATTTTCAACGATAGCCTCCGGACTTATAAGTTGGTCGAACGGTTTCATTTTGCTCCGGTCACGTCTTCGTTTGTCGGTGCTTTACTCGAGGACACGTTGAATCACAGCCTGCTGTTGCGGGACGGCACTAGCATCCGTAAATTTCCAGATTACAATTTCGGCAACAGCCGCTCCATTGCCGTTGGGTTGGGAGAAAAAGCCGTCCGTTGGACGATAGACAAAAGCCGCCATTTGTGGCTTTACAGCGGCGATTACATCATGCAGGTGAATACGCGGCGCAACCGGCAACGGCGTGTGCAGGCCGATGCCGCCGAAGACACACAGGCGCTTAAGGTGGCTACCGTGTTTTATACCGACCGCACAGGAGTTGTATGGATTGGTTCCGGCGGGTATGGGTTGCTGAAATATGATCCGGCCACCTCAGGTTTCCATCACATCATGCGGGAAACAAACATCTATCAACTGCTAGAAGGTAAGGATGGGAAAGTTGTAACCAGCAATCTGAATGCGCTTCTGCTCACAGAAGACTCAACATATAACCAGCCCAACTACATAGGTATAAGCTTGCTTCGAACCTATCAAAATATGTCTTTTTCCAGAGACACAGCTGGCAACTTTTGGTTTGGAATAAGCGGCGCCTTGTTGCGGTATGATCCCCTGAGGAAAGCCGTACAACGTTTCGAAATACCCTTTACCGAATATATAACGAAGCCTTTTCCCATGCTTGCCGATCAGGCAGACAATATCTGGATGGGCTATAACCGTTATCTGGTTAAGTACAGTGTGTTGACCGGGCGGTTTTCAAAATATGAGTATCCGGCTAATTATTTTCAGTACGATTATGATTTTCTGCAAAGTATTTATCAGGATGAGGACCTGCTTTGGCTGGGGTCTGTTAACGGGCTTTTTTGTTTTGATATGAAGGAAGACAGGATGGTGCGTACTTATTTGAACGACGAACAGGACAGCACTTCCATATCCAACAACGTAGCTCTTTCATTCTGCGCCGATGTAGAGAACCCTGATCGCTACCTATGGATCGGCACAAAAGGTGGTGGGTTAAACAGATTAAATAAAGCAACCGGCCGATTCAGCCATTTCACTACGAAGCAAGGCCTGGCCAACAACGTGGTGTATGGCATTTTGCCAGATTACGAAGGCAATCTTTGGTTAAGCACAAATAAAGGTCTTTCCATCTTCAACATTGCCTCCAGACGCTTTCGCAACTTTGACGTGAGCGACGGTCTGCAAAGCAATGAGTTCAACCGCTATGCGCACCTGCGCACCTCTGAGGGCATCATGATTTTTGGCGGCTTGAACGGCCTTAATTATTTCCGTTCCGATGAAGTAAGTCCGCTTTATCCGCCCCCCGTTGTATTCACCGATTTTCGGTTGTTCAACCGCTCAATTGAGCCGGGCGGCCTCGGCTCTCTCCTGGAAAAAGGTATTGGTTTTACAAAAAACATCACACTGCGTTACAAACAGAACGTCATTACCTTTCAGTTTGCGGCAATGGATTACCGCAAAAAAGGCAGTATCCGGTATCGCTACCGCCTAGAAGGTTTTGATGAGGATTGGACGTATTCCGGTATCGTGCACGAAGCGACCTATACCAACCTGAATCCGGGCAACTACCGGTTTATTGTGCAGGCCAGCTTTGAAAACGGTGAATGGAGTTCGGAAAGCGCTTCTGTTCAGGTGTACATTATTACACCCTGGGATCGCAGTTGGTGGTTTTTTTTATTTATTGCAATTGCAACGGCAGCAGCAGCCTACGGACTTTACCGCTTTCGCCTTTATCAGCTCAGGCGGGTGGAAGGCTTGCGCAACCGCATCGCGATGGACCTTCATGACGAAGTTGGATCATCTATCAGCAGCATAGCCATCTATTCAAAAATTGTTCAGGAACAAATGGATAGCCTCACTTTCGACAAACAGCCGCTTCTAAAACAGATAAATGATTTTGCAACAGAGATTATGAATTCCATGAATGAAATTGTCTGGAGCATCAACACCAAAAACGATGCATTCGAACACATCATCAGCCGCATGAGGGAACATGCCATTCAATTATTTGAAGCTAAAGGCTGTCAACTGCATTTCAGCTTTGATGAAAGTGTGGCTCGTTTTAAATTGGATATGGAAAGACGCCGTGAATTTTACCTTATCTACAAAGAAGCATTGAACAATATTGCAAAGTATGCAGAGGCGCAAAATGTTTGGATTATTCTATCTACCAGCGACAATCGAATCACTTTAAAAGTAAGAGACGATGGAAAAGGGTTCAACTTAAATGATGTTAAAAAGAGTGGAAACGGCCTCAACAATATGCAGCAAAGAGCAACAATGCTCCATGGAAAATTAAGCATGACTTCCGGCATTGGCGAAGGCACTGAGATAGTCCTCATCTTTACACCTTTTTAACGATAGCTGTTACAGCACCAAAAATTTACTGTTGTACAATTCTTAGCTTGCTGTTATGTAACGCTTCATCTACCAGTATTTGGCAGAGTTGGATTAGAAAACATGCTTGTTCCTGGTTTGTTAGCGTACGAATGTTTACGTACAACTCTGACAGTTGTAGGTATGGTAAAATATACTTATCTCTAAATGGTACACTAGCAGCGCTACAACTTGGTTCTAAACTCAGTTAATCCCCTCCAAGCCTGGCAATTAAGCATTGATTAAAGTCAAAGAGCTGTGCAGGTAAACCAATCAATCCTTGCCGCATACAGCTTCCTGTAGCTTAAGGGTTAAGCGTCTTCAGCGAGCAATGTAGAAATGTATTGCCCCAAATGTTAATTTAATAGTTTTAATGAGCTGATAAGTACTGAGTACCTTGTATGAAACCGTATACCTAAACGTTCATATAAGTATACGGAGAATCTTGTAAATATAGATATGTTTTACTCTTTACATCTCTCCTCTATCACGCGATGATACTTATCTTCAACTTCTGCAATCGGTTTTTTTTATATAAATTTATTTAATTACTCCCTTCTACTTTCAACAAATTATAATGCTTCATATTAGCATCTGTGTATTGATCTCCGGTTGTTGGCAGACGAAAAACGAATCCTCATCTGCCCAAATTTGTTCATGTTAGTTGCAATAGTGGAGCGGCACATACAATCAATACGAAACAATGAAATTTTGGTGTACTTTTAAACTACCAATTTTCCAACAATGAAAATAGAACATGTAGCCATTTGGACAGAGGATTTAGAAGCAGCAAAAGAATTTTACACCAAGTATTTCAACATGACTTGCGGTGAAAAATATACTAATACTCAAAAACATTTTTCATCCTATTTTCTTTCGTTTAATAATAGCCCTATTAGACTCGAATTAATGCATCGTCCTGACATTTTGAAGCCTCATGATAAGAAGGGTTTTACAAACGGGTTGACACATTTTGCTATTTCAGTTGGAAGTAAAGAATTAGTTAACTCACTTACTGAAAAATTAAGAGCAAACAATTTTATGATACAAGGAGAACCAAGAACAACAGGAGATGGATATTATGAAAGTGTTGTTTTAGATCCTGAAGGAAATCTAATTGAAATCACCGAGTAATAATAACTAAATTGGACAACAGAACTTTTGCTCCGTTTTCGAGACACTTGACTTCTATTTAAGCATAACTTAAATTAACAATATGAAAATGGATCACTGCGGCTTTCAGGTTAAGAATCTGGATGCAGCCATTAAGTTTTATACAGAGAAACTTTTATTCAAATTGGATTACAGAGCCATCAATAAAGAAGAGCAGGAGGAATATGCCTTTTTATCATTAGGCAAAGCAAGACTAGAGTTAATTCAAGATTTGTTAAATCAATATGATATTCCTACTATAAAAAAACCCTATTGCCCTCATTTCTGCATTGAAATTA
>CAXTDO010000074.1:0-13385 GCA_964242315.1 uncultured Flavihumibacter sp. | reverse complement strand
TATAACACAGCTTACAAACCCGGCAGGTAATGTCGTGGAAAAATATTCATACGATCTATACGGGGAACCTGTTATTAAAAACGCTGCGGGTAGCACTCTTACTTCAAGTGCTTTTGGTAATCGATTTATGTTTACCGGACGAGAATATGTTGTTGAAGCAGGTAATTACGATTACAGAAGTAGAATGTATTCTGCTTCACTAGGAAAATTTTTACAAACAGATAGGTTGCGATTTGATGCAAATGACATAAACCTATATAGATATGTGAGAAATAATCCGGGAAATTGGAGAGATCCAAGTGGTGATACTGTCTACTTCGACTATGACAAAAATCCACCAGGTTCTTTTTTGGAAGGTGCGCATGCCAGTTTAATTATTCCGAATCCAAATAGTGAAACGGGTTATACACAATATAGTTTTGATGGGCCTGGTGAGGATCATTTATTGGATGGATTATTTACGAAAGGAAGGATGAGTACTTCTCCTGCAGGTATAAGAAAAAAGTATCCATATATCAAGATACCTACAACGGAAGCGGAGGAGGCTGCTATGGTAAAAAAAGGAGATGAATATGCATCATCGCCGGGGACGTACTCATGGCCCTTTAATAACTGCGCAGATGTAGCAAAGGATATTTTAAGGGCAGGAAATTGGGGACTACCGCGTGATCCAATTCTTACGCCAGGTATGTTAAAAAACGAAATACTGGATTTATTAAAAAGGAAAGAAGCTTTGAAACAGTATTGGGAGAATCAAAGAAATCAAAAAAGGCATATTTGGGACGGGTATGGAACACCATCGTCACCGGACTTTTGGGAAGATGGGAGACCACCTTATCCTTATTATAATCCTTGACCCATCACGCCCTATGACAGAGTAAGATAATTAAACATAATAAGTAATGTTCATTATGAAAGCTCATCTCATTCTTTTGCTAACTCTATTCAGCTTTTATAGAAGTGGCTTCCCTCAATCCTGTCCCGGCGGAAAAGTCGTTGGCCCTGCGGTCGCTGAACCAACACTTCCCGGCATCGTCACTGCTACCTGTTCTACGTTAGTGGTAAAATGGACGCCTAACGCCGGGCAAAGCTATACCGTTTCTGCCAGCCGGTACAACCCTATAACCAATACAAAGGATACCGTAAACGGATCAACTCCAACCTGTACAGGCTCAAATTGCACGTCCGTTATACCCGTTGTTGCGGGCACCAAGGTAACCTGGAGCGTACAGTCGATGACATTTGGTTCTACTCCTCCTTTTGACCCGGTGTATAGTTATCCCGTGATAAGTGTGCTGGATTATCCCATCTCACCCTGTAACCAACCGGGAAATACGGTAACATTCAGTGGTAGAGTGATGCTTCAGGGTGCCTACAATGCTGCTACGGGAATGATGACCAACACGCTCAATACATTAGGCATATTACAGACCCAGGCGGTTAACCAGCCGTACAACATACTGGCCTTCACTTACACAGGTACAGAAAAAGCCGGCGCCGGTTTCTTTGCTGCACACCCTGATATCACGGACTGGGTATTGATAGAATTAAGAGACGCCAATGCGCCTTTGTCACCAACCGCGCGACGGGCAGTTTTTGTAGAACAGGATGGCACCTTGGTAGATACCAATGGCGTGAGCACCGTGATCAATTTTCCGGGGATCGCCTCAACACAATACTATGTTTCCGTCAGACACAGGAATCACCTTGGCATCCGTAGTGCCGCACCGGTTGATTTCAGCAGCGGAACGGCTGATCATGATTTCACCTCAGCCAGTTTTAAATCATATCAAAGTAAGGCTTATACTTCCTCAACGCAAATGGGAAGCAAGTGGGCCATGCGGGCCGGAGATGCCAACATCAATCAAAATGTCCGGTATACAAATCCGGGAAATGATCAAAACCAAATATTCAATACAAAATTAGGCGGCTCCTTATCACTCATCTTAAACAATGTGTATGCAGCGGAGGATCTGAACATGGATGGAGTGATCAAATGGACCAATCCTGGTAACGAACAGAATTTTTTATTAAATATTTTATTGAAAGGCTCACTGAGTATTGTTTTGGAAACACAGTTTTAAAGAAAAGAACAGTTTCACACGAAACCGGATACCTTAAATTTTGAACTATGAAACGATTAATGTTACTTTTATTTTTTTTACCGCTGGTGTCATTCTGCTACAGTCAAACCGTGCAGGCAACTATTAAGCGCGGCAGCAATATGAACACCATTGATATCTATGCGAAGTCTTCTGCCAGCTTTTCTCAAAAAGACGATGGCATCACATTTTCTTTAGCCATTCCTGCTATTTATACTCCCGAACCTACCGTAGTAACACCAGGCAAAACACCAAATGGTACCGGTCCGGTTACAGGCATAGGCGGGATACGACCTGGTTTTATTGTAAACAATATAGGCACTCTCGAAAGAGAAGTGGTGGTTTCTACAGAAACAATTAATGGGGTGCCCCATTATGTATACGTTTTCCTTTTTTCAGGCACATCAACTGCCGACCATGCCTGGGTGGCAGGCGTAGAGCAATTGATGGCCAGCATTGCCTGGTCGGGTTGCACCTCTGCAAATTGTCTTTCTTCTATAAAGCTTGTAAGCCTGGCAGGCAGTGGCGACAATCGACGGGCTTACTGGTATTTTCAGGTTAGTCCCTCAGGTGATCTCACCAACTACCCAAACCCTTTCTATGCTAATCCGGATGCTTTGCCCCCTGTAAGCGGTGGCAGTACAGATGGTTCTGCCTTGTCGCTGATACAACTCAGCACTAATATTCTGTTACCTGTAAAGCTGCTTTCGTTTAAAAGTGAATCGGCCAATTGTAATGCAACGCTTTCCTGGCAGGCAACCGAAGAAGCCGGTTTCGCCTATTACGCGGTTGAGCGAAGCGAAGGAACCATGCCTTTCCATGAAATAGCACGTGTTGAAGCACCGGTAAACAGTACGGCCGCCAGGTCTTACAGTGTTGTTGACGACACCCCCCCTCGGGAGTAATATTATACCGTCTTCGTCTGGTTGACAAAGGTGGTAAATATGCGTACAGTATGATTGCGCAGGTTAATTCCGATTGCTATTATAAAAATAATGTGATAGTGTATCCCACCGTCACTAATGGTGTGGTAAATGTAAAAATGCCAAACGGTTTTGAGCGTGCAAACATCCATGTATTCAACACTACCGGACAAAAAGTGGCCTCAAATGAAAGCATCGGCTTAAACCGTGTTATGAGTTTAAATGGACTTGCCAATGGAATTTATATAATACACGTAATCAACAACAGCAAGGTGACGGATAATGTAAAAATAGTTCTTCAACAATAAATAACTGCGAACCGAATCTGGCAGACAATGCTATTTAACCTTACCATCCTTTAACTGTATACGGGCTTCACTTACCAGGCTTTTTATATACTGATCGTTTTGAAAATAGGGCTTGTCAAGTATGCTGATGCAATCCGCGTAACGGGCAGTATAAAAATAGATAACGCCAAGATTTCTGATTGCAGTAAGATAATGTGGTGTAAGTTTAAGTGCATGGAGATAAGCGTTAATAGCATCATCATATTGCTTAAGAGAAGCGTAAGCAACTCCCATAGTGGTGTATATTCTTGAATTGTTCGGATGATAGTTTTTAGCGATTTGTATTTCCTCGAGAGCCTTTGGGTAATTTTTTAATGCTATGAAGGCGGCGCTTGAATGTATTTCCAGTGGTTCGCCATCTGGATCGAGTGTTACAAATTTGCTTTTTGCTGCTTCAACTTCCTGTATCACCTCTTCAAATTTATTTTCGCTTCTATACCTTTTGGCAAGGTTCATATGTTTTTCAAAAGAGAATTTTTTGTAAGCTATAAAAAGGTTGAAAAGAACAATTAACGATATCATAAAAACCAGCCATTTCATTGGCTTTCTCTTTTCTTTTGCTGAAGCTGAGATATTAGCATTAGCGTAAGAACCAAGAATAACGCCTGCTGTAAGAACGATATATAATGAATGCTCTATCCTTGCAGTGGGAAAGCTAAACATGCAATCGGTTGCAAAAGCAGCTAATCCGGCAAGCATACAGATATTCAACATCCGGATGTCTTCCGATGATGGATGTAGCACTATTTTTAGCGCTACAATTGTAATCACTATCCATACTCCAAAATAAAGCAGGGCTCCTGGTATCCCTGTTTCAGAAGCTACCTGCAAATAAACATTATGAGGCTAGCTTGGCACGGTGTTGCTTGTATTCCAGTAAGAGCCTTCCCAATCTGTTCCCAATGTTCCATAAGCCAGAATGGCCACATTCCAGTTGCCCGCGCCTACTCCCAATACCGGGTTATCTTTAATTAACAAAATCGATTTATTCCAGTAAATCAACCTTGCATTGGCGTTAAAAGAGCTTAAAGAGCTGTCCGATGAAGGTTGGATCATGCTAAGCGCTCTTCTCTGAACCGATTTTGAGAACGAGCCTTCTTTATCGGATAATAAAATCACTGTTACCAGAAGCATAATGCTGAATAAACCGGTTATAGTGCCGGTAATCCATTTTTTTCGATTTGAGATAGAAAGGGTGATAGTCAGCATAAACGCGATGATCATTAAAACAATGGTTGCCAGCCATGCCGAACGGGTCTGTGAAATTACTATTGAGGTGATAACACCTGTAAGTGCTCCGATACTTGCCAGCTTCCATCCTCGTGCACTTTTGTATAAAGCATACAAGATAAAAGGTATGATCAGAACCTGTGCAGAGGCAAACAGGTTTCTATGCGTCATGAGTCCATATGGACCTTCAGTCCCCGGAACATTAATAAAATCCAATTCATAGTGTTGTAAAATACCCACCGCACTCTGTAACAATGAAACCATCACCAGAGCCTTGCAAAATTTAAGCACCTGGTTTTTATCCTGCTTAACTGTTTCCATTGTTATGAATAACAAAATGATGTTCAGAAAATAACGTGCAACCTCATAAAATGCTGCGGCCATATTGATGGCAAAAAACATGCATACCATATCCCACAAGCCGTACCCGACTGATAATCCAAAAACGATTTTTATAAGTGGAGGAACAGTAGTAAACGTCTGCATTTTTTTCAGGCCATAAAAAAAAAGTACAAAAAATAAGGTAAACCAACATAGAAAAATATACCGCATCGTTAGAGCAGCATCCATAGCAGCACGTGAAAATAAAACAGATAATACAACAAACAGCACAATAAGCCAGTTGCACATGCTGGACAACCCATTATTAATAGATAAGATATTTGATCTTTTATGTGATTCGTTTACAGCAGCTTTGTCAAAAGATTTCCTGTAAGCGGGCATGCGAAGATTTGATTAAAGGAATTATTTACAAAACATCTTTCCTGAATAAATCTGAAGCATCCCTATAAATATACAAAAGATTAGGCTTAGCAGGATTATCAGCGTTATGTTAATCATGAATTGACATATTATCTGTCAGCCATTCGACCAGTTTTTTAAACACAGAGGACGCAGAGGCCCTCCATGCTCTCTGTGTTTCCTTTCTCTGTGATCTCTGTGTTTAAAAAACTGGTCGAATGGCTGACAGGTAATACGGCAATTTACGATTAACATAATGCTAATTTAAGCCAGCGTTCTTAACCAATTAAAACTATAAGCAAATTTTACGCTTTTAACTTTTCCGGTGGGTCGGGCCGGGCATTCGGGTCAACGGTCACTTCCACAACTGCTGGTTTGTTTGAAGCAAAAGCCTTCTGTAAGACAGAAGCCAATTCTGACGATTCGCTACACGAGTAACCTTCCGCGCCGCACGCCTGCGCAATAGCCGCAAAGTTGATCGGCTGCAGGTCAATGCCATAACGTTTGGCGCCGATTTCTTCCTGTTCAAAGCCATCTAAAATCAGCCCGTTGTTTTTAAGTATAATGACCTTACCGGTAGCTTATACAAAACCGCTGTTGCCAGTTCACCCATCAGCATGGTGAAGCTGCCATCGCCAACCATAGCTACGCATTGCCTGTTAGGAAAAGCCAATTGCGCGGCGATAGCATAGGGAAGTCCCGGCCCCATGCTCGCCAGGTTACCGCAAACCAAAAGTTCCTGCTTCGCTTTTATAGGAAAGTGCCTTGCTGTAAAGATTGTATGCGCGCCGGTATCTATAGAAATATGTGCATCATCTTTTACCATCTTGCTTACCTGTGCTACCAGGTGTGGCGGCTTAATAGGAGTAGAGGTGTCGCCTTCCAGTTTAGCGATGGTCTTCTTCCAGTCACTCACACGCTGCCGGGCCAACTGCAAAAAGCTTATTTTTCCAACTTGTCGTTTTAGGTGCTTGCATCTAAAAATGTTCTACCGTTTGTATAATCGTTTTATGGGGAAATGTTTATGAAAGGGGGTAGACCCGCAACAGTCTTTGGGAAGAGCTTCTACAAACAAAGAAGGTAATGCCCAAAATGTTCCGTTCTCATTAAACAAAAAGCAGCTGTAATGCTGCGTGCATGATTGTTGTTGCAGCAGTTTATTAAATCAAACTTTATGGAAGAGCGTATGATGAATGATGAAGTTCAAAAAAACGGAACCAACCAGATTACCCGCCGCGCAGCGATCGGGGGATTGGGCGCAGGTCTGGCCGTGCTGGCAGCAGCCCCGGTGTTTGCCGGATCGGGTGCGTCTTCTGCTGAGAACGGAATGCCGGCCGACCTTGTAGACCCTACCGCGAAGTATCCCAAGCCGCCCTTTAAGCCCCAGTCGCAACCGTGGCCCGGACTGGCCGGCAAGATGGACCCAAAACCCGATCATGGCGAAACAAGTTACAAAGGCTCAGGAAGATTAAAAGGAAGAAAAGCACTCATCACCGGTGGCGACAGTGGTATGGGGCGGGCAGCAGCCATTGCATATGCGCGGGAAGGTGCTGATGTAGCTATCAACTATTATCCCAGTGAGGAACCCGATGCACAGGAAGTAATTGCCCTGATCAAAAAGGAAGGAAGAAAGGCGATTGCCATACCAGGTGATCTGCGTGAAGAAGCCTTTTGCAAACGGTTGGTGCAGCAGGCCGTTGACGGGTTGGGCGGGCTGGATATTGTGGTCAACAACGCTGCCCGGCAACAACAACGCGCGTCGATTACCGATTTAAGTACCGAAGATTTCGATGCTACGATGAAGACCAACATTTATGCGCCGTTTTGGATTATCAAAGCAGCGATGCCGCACCTGAAGCCAGGCTCTGTTATTATCGGCACGGCGTCCGAGCAGGCATATGACCCTTCGCCTAACTTGTACGACTATGCGCAAACCAAGGCTGCCACGATGAACTATCTGAAGTCACTGGCCAAACAATTAGCGCCAAAAGGCATACGCGTGAATGGCGTGGCGCCTGGGCCGATCTGGACGCCCCTGCAGGTAAGTGGTGGTTCCACACAAGAGAATTTAATAACGTTTGGCGAGAAACCGCCGTTCAAACGTCCGCGCCAGCCGGCAGAACTGGCATCCATTTATGTGCAGCTTGCCGACCCCGGTGCCAGCTATGCTACAGGGCAGATCTATGGTGCGTCTGGTGGAAACGGGCAACCGTAAACAATTATCATTGTCATCACCTGGTGTGAAGTGTAATGTCGTGTCAACTGTTTTCTATAACCACAGAGTAAAATCCAGAGAGGAAGAAGAGGTCACACAGAGGCATCCTCCATGTAACCTCTTCTTACGATCTGGATTTTACTCTGTGGTTATAGAAAACGGTTTAAATGGTAAGCAAGCAATTGGCATCGCTTAAACCCGATTTATTAGAAAAATCAAAAAGTAATGACTGAAGACGATATAAAAGCGATAAATAATTTCAAGAAAGCCATCAACATGTCGCCTAAGAAATTAGTAGATTGGCTACAGACGGCCGAGTCAAAAAAGGTTGGCTACAAGGATGACGGTATAGATGAATCAGTCGGGCATCAATCGGGTAAGAAAATAGTGGCAATTCTGGAGAAAAAACAATCTGAATACACGGATGTCGACTTAAAGCATATGCATAAAGTGGTGGGCTACATCCACCGTCATCTGGCGCAACGACCCGATGGCGATATAACGGAAACACCCTGGCGCTACAGCCTGATGAACTGGGGCACGATCCGAAAAAATAAATGAAGAATTCCTTCTATGTGCACTTTTTATGCAGGGCAAACGTAACCGCGTAGGGTACGTATGACGCCTGCTGATCATTGTAACCAGTACAGTCAAACTAACGTCGTGTCACATGCGAGTTGTGTATTATTAGGCCATCAGCTATCAGAAAGAAAGCTTATCAGGTTTTGATTCGCTTAAACCTGACGGCTGATAGCTAATAGCGTTTCCTGACACGATACAAAGCCGTAATCCGCCCTATAATTGACGCAAACTACCCTGCAAGCCCACCAGTGTTTATGTACTTTCACAAGAAATTAGAAATAAACATGGAAACGAAAACCGCCAGCAACAGAACAATCGCTTTACTTACCTTGTTCGATTATCAAACGGGCTTCTTTGCCAGAGCTCTTGAAGGCTTGTCAGAAGAAGATATGCATAACCGCCTGAATACGCAGGCAAATCATCCTGCCTGGCTTACAGGGTCGTTGGTCCAACAGCGTTTTTGGATGGCTGAGGAAACGGGCACCGGATTGAAGCAAACAGGTGAAGAACTCTTTAAAGATGGCAAGGGCATACAAGCAGATGCAAAATATCCAAGCATAACGGAATACGTTAATGACTGGGATCGGATCACACCTGAAGCACGCCAGGCAATAGCAACCATCGATGACAAAAAGCTGGACAGTAAAATAGATATGGGTGGGATGAAAATGCCGTATTATGAAATGATCTGCTTTAGTATCTACAGGGAAGCAAGTATAATCGGACAACTTGCCCTATGGCGCAGGCTTTTAGGTCACCCGGCTTTAAAGTACGATTAGCGGACCAGGTTTTATAAATCCACACGGCAAGAGGTCACTTAATTGTAGACAACAAAGCCTTCAGGTTCAACAACCTGAAGGCTTCTTATTACTTGTGACCCCTATAGTACAAAATTCGAACTTTTTGGTGGAAGATTTAAAGCGGTATAGTGATATTTAGCTGCATGATTAAGTAATAAAGCAGTCGCTTTCCAAGGGGCTGAAAGGAAAACAATATTCGACAACCTGATTCCGTTTTTGACAATTTCTTTATCGAGGTTTTATCTCTCTCGATTCGTTTACAATCATTCAACTTTTGCGTTACGTAATGCGTTGGATATTTATTAATGAAGCACACTGATCCATACCTAATAAAACATATACCATTTTATTCACCGGGCATTTATAGATTTGCCGGAAATAAGAAGTGGCATTGAAAGGCTTATAAAGGAACATCCTGAAATGTTGTTGCTTTCATCTTCCGCCAATGCTGAAGAGGCAATGCCTGCGATAATAAATTTACAGCCCGATGTTGTTATCATGGACATAAATATGCCAGGCATCAACGGTGTAAAATGCATTCGAAAAATAAAAGATGATTGTCCCGGAATACAATTCATGATTTTTTCCATTTACGAAAAT
The DNA here is from genome assembly GCA_964242315.1 of uncultured Flavihumibacter sp. Classification (GTDB taxonomy): domain Bacteria; phylum Bacteroidota; class Bacteroidia; order Chitinophagales; family Chitinophagaceae; genus JADCRZ01. The sequence continues at coordinate 3,845 of CAXTDO010000074.1, read as the reverse complement.
GATGAAAAAGTGTTTGATGCTCTTGCAGCCGGCGCCAGCGGATACCTGCTTAAAAAACATCCTCTGAAAAAATACTGGAAGCCATTAAAAAACTATACGGCGGGGGCAGCCCGATGAGTACCCCAATCGCCCGCAAGGTGATTAATCACTTTAAAGAAAGCAAAGTGCCGGGACATGGTAGCCTTACCAATAAAGAAAATGAAATCCTTAACTTGCTGTCGAAAGATTTTTTATATAAAGAAATCGCCGTTAAACTTTCCATTTCGATAGGCACTGTTACGCGGCACATACATAATATTTATGAGAAGCTCGATGTATGTAACAAAACAGAAGCAATCAACAAAGTATATCTCAAATAAATACCAATGAACAGTGAATACATCAAGAAGGTCAATTATTTGATTTTTTTTGCTGCATTCATTCTATATAATTCATCACTACTTGCAGTCCAATCATTAAACACCCCTTACTATCATTTAACATACACCATTGCCGATGGCATAAGCAGCAATTTTGTAAACTTTGTGTACAAGGATTCAAGAGGCTTCCTATGGATCGGTACAGATCGTGGACCCTGAGACGGATTAATCGTGAGACGACTTTTTTCCGGTGGTGGTGGTGGAGGCGGAGGCGGTGGTGGGTTCGGTTCTTTTTTAGGTGCTGGAGAGTTCGGCTGGCTAGGAGTCAAATCCAGACCCAATCGCTTTTTAGCGGATTTAAGGCTACTAAGTGAATGGTAAATAGTAGCAATGTTATTAAATTTTGTGGTAGCAATTCTATTAAATGATGTGTTACGTAGTTAAAAATGTAATCAAATTTAGCCAGTTAACATGCTTAATAAATCCATCGACTCTTCTTTAATCTATTTGTTGTTCATTATAAATCTCTCGATGAGGGTGAATGACAAATAAATATTTTATCAAATGAAAATCCATCATTCCCTATGATATTGTATATGCTATTGACTTTCAGTGAAATCTTCAAACTGACGAAACTTTACTACCATAATTGATCTTTTACCCTTGAACTGGGGCGGTAGCATTTCGGGCCTGTTAAGTTCTTCTATCAATTATACTATTGATGGTATGAATGCCAAAAACCCGACTTCTGGCCGCCCTACTACCAGCCGCACACCGTATACAACCTCCATTAAAACCGTACAAGAGTTCAAGGTAGTGACAAACCAGTATGAGGTAACCTATGGACGCAACGGCGGTGGCATGGTGAGTGCCGTAACCTAAGCAGAGACCAACAGAATCGTATTTAGTTATTGGCTGGCCAGCCGCTAAGACATCCAGAGAACAAACTCAGTAACGATTATTCCACCTATTAATACGACTTTTCGCTTGTAGGCCCGATTATGAAGTTAAATATATTCAGGGAAATTATCCAAAAGCATGAATCATAATAAATTGTTAACCGGCAACAGCCGTGAGCTCAAAAGGTTATTTTTCACAGTTTATTAATTCAATAAAATGAGTATATTGTATTTCGTATGGAAAATATTTACCAACGTCCCGTTCCCCCTATTAAAGAAGCATTTCAAATCAATACTACGATTATGTATCGAATACTTGAGACAAATAACGTATTGAATTAGCATGGTTATGAAAGAAAAGATAAGAATTATTATCTTACTGCTTATTTTATTTTGGATTAAAGCCCCATCACAGGACAGGGGCATTTATTTTGATCAGCTTACTACAAACGATAACCTCTCCCAGAACTCTTTATTATGCATGACTCAGGACTCGGACGGATTCATGTGGTTTGGCACCCAAATGGGTGTGGATAGGTATGATGGGGTAGGCTTCTGGAATTTTTCCAATACAACGAACAACAGAAGCACTATTAAAGGTGGGTTTGTAAATGCACTTTACGAAGACCGTTGGCATAAGCTTTTATGGGTAGGCACCACACTTGGCATAAGCAGTCTCAACCTGAGCAATCAGTATGCTGTGCAGCATTATACTTTTTCTGATGGCAGTGGCAACCGCAATATCATCGCCATTAAGGGAAACGGTAAAGGAAGTGTATGGGCTGCCACAAGTGCTAATATATACCGCCTCCAACAAAATGTATTTGTGTTGCTTAATATAATGCGGGGGAAAACAATCACTGATTTTATAATTGATTCTGCAAAAGACTGCGGACTTGTGAGCACCTCAGAAGGGGCATATAGCATTTCCCTCAGTGGAGGTGATGTTACTGCGTTGAACATTCAGGGGGTTGAGGCCTCTCCTGTCCACAAACTATACCCTTACAAAGACGGCCTGATTGTGGCCACCAACAAAAATGTATACGTTGTTAAAAACACGTCCACCGGAGGAGGAAACCATGGCGCCACATCGTTTGGCATGGTACACGAATTAAAATATCAGCGCCAGTTTATTTACGAAGATTCATTATACAAGGAAAAGAAAAGCATAGCCGGCTGTTCATCTATCTACATGGACCCCGAAGGAAACCTGTGGATCGGCACACGCCACACGGGACTTGTTTTTATGCCTTCCGGCAATCAAATCGGAGTGGAATATGTCAGGGACTTCGATTCTCCCAAAAGTCTCTCCTCCACGTATATCCTTTGCATATTTCAAAGCCGCGACGGGTCCCTATGGGTTGGAACAGATGGCGGGGGCGTAAACAAGTACTCAGACAAAAAGCCTTCTTTTTACCGGTATTACACCTCCAATTTCAAGCATGTTGATCTAACCCCGAATAATGACCTGTGGTCTATTTACCAGGTAAACTCAAAAGAGCTGTTATTGGGAACCGACGGCAATGGAATCGTGAGATTTTATTTGCCCACGCGCAGTATGATAGCGCACTACTGGAACAGGAAAGATATTGATGTGAACGTGGTAAGGACCCTTGCAAGGAAAGGCGACTCATTATTGATTGGAACGCCCAACGGATTATTTATAGCCCCGCTCGACAATCTTGACAAGTATTATCAAAACCCAGTGTGGAATAACGGCATAAGCAGTTTGCTGGTAACGGATAAGAACATCTGGGCAGGTACCTTTTCTAATGGCCTGGCATTGTTTAATAAGAAGCTTGTACTTCAGTCAAGGTATGATTCTGCTACTTCTTCCGGCAATACAGTTAATTGTTTTTTGGAAGTAAGCAATAACACGGTATTTGCTGGTACGTCCAGGGGGATTCTGCAATTTAAAGAGAAAAACGGGACGTTTCAGTTAGATTCAATACTGCTGGCCAATTATTATGTTACCTGCCTGCTAAAAAAGGGTGATAGTATTTGGGTTGGCACTAAAGGAGACGGTTTGCTTTGCATTGATAAAAATTCAGGAAAAGTACTGCGGCACTTTACAAAGAACAGCGGTTTAATTGATAACATAGTGTACGGAATGCTGGACGATGGAAACGGCCGGCTTTGGTTCAGCAGCAATAAAGGTGTTTCCGTATTCTTGTGGCAGGAAGAAACATTTAATCATTATACAAGACTGTTCGGCCTGCAGCACGATGAGTTCAATATAGGCGCGTTCAGCTATAATAAGGAGATTGATTCGCTGAAAATGTATTTCGGCGGAGTTAACGGCCTCAGTTCATTCACTCCGTGGCAGGTTAATTTTGATGATACCCCATACGATGCCTGCTTGCTTGTGTATGATACAAGCAAAAATATTCCCGAGACATTCAGGATCAGGAACGACAGTAGCCTCCGGTTTAAAGTTGATCCCCTTGCAGACGCAACCAGGCTTGACCTTCGCATACTTCATTACCAAGATCCTGCAAATAACCGGTACAAATACCGTTTGAACAACGGAGATACCAGTGCTGAGCGGTCAACCAGGGAAAGCATATTTATTTCAAGGAAGCAGTTG
>CAXTDO010000073.1:0-13407 GCA_964242315.1 uncultured Flavihumibacter sp. | reverse complement strand
GGCAAGGTGCTTGTGTGTAAGTTAATTTAGAAAAGATAATCGGGGATAACAGGCGTGGCTAATAATTTATCTTCCTATTCCTGGCAATGATATTCCAGGAACCGGTGACATTGCCATCTTCGATAATGTTGGCAGTATCATACAATGCACATGTAGGACAGATATGGATAGGTAATCCAAACAGTATATCACCAATTTTCCAGGTGTGCCCAGGGCCTGCGTCTACTACAAGATGCTCTTCGCTTTGGCTTATAAAAACCAGTTCGGGTGCATTAAGAAAAAAAACGCGGTGTTGTAAACTATTCTCGGCTGCGATTGATTTATGCCCCAGGTCGAGGCAAAGCGTAGTTGCGCCGGGTAAGGATATCACTCTTACAAGCACCAGTGCTGCAGGCAAAAAGTGCTGATCCGGATATAAGTCCAGGTACCCTTTATCCCAGAAAACAAATGTTCCCGGACTGCATTCCACCTCGTTCCTTTTCGCATGAATAGGGAAGGTAGGTGAGCCCCCTGCTACAATAATGGGCACGCTGAAGCCGGCTTCTATCAATGACGACTTCATTAGTTCTACAGGTTCATAAGCTTCTTCGCATTGGCCGGTGCGCTTTACAAGGTCACTGGCGTGTATGTGTCCATCATAGGCATGAAGGCCCATCATCTCAATACCTTTCAGCTCTTTGCAGCGCTTGTATAGTTCTATAGCCGCTGACCCCGGTTTGATACCGGTTCTGTTCATACCAACATTCAGGTCAAGATAAACAGGTATAACAACATCATGATCAATTGCTTTTTCAGAAATATGCGTTGCAAATTCGAGGTTGTCCGTTAAACAGGAAAACAGCGATTTTGGATATTGTTTGATAAGATGGAGCAGACGTTCCAGTTTTGGCGGTGATGGTTGATAGGCAAGCAGAATATCCGGCGCTTCACAAATGGCAACCAGTTCGGCCTCTGCTATAGTGGCGCATTTGAATTTAACGATGCCGGCCTCCATGCATAACTGAACCGCTTCCTTTGCTTTATGCGTTTTTATATGAGGACGAAGGCGGCGTACATCGTCGATCATACCCACAGCGGTGTTGATGTTATCTTTCACACGCTGCAGATAAATCAGCAACGCCGGTGAATCGAGTTCGTTTGGATTGTTTAAGTTGTACCAGTTGTTATTTTCGGCCATAGTTTTTCATCTATTATAAAAGGAGGGAACGACCTGGCGAAGCTTATCCGCTTCACTGGTTTTTAGAAACCTTACAGGTCGTTCCCTCTTTTATTAGCTTTATCTATATAGCAAATTATTTAGTTCCACCCTGCACCACAGGCGTTTCTGATTTGCTTTTGTCTTCCAGTTCCGCAATCGTCCATGCCTTAGTTCTGCCAACATTTTCATTCCTGATCTTTTTAACCTCTTCCGGTTTTATTACGGGCGATAGTTGTCTGTTGCGCCCGGCTGATCCCAATTCATAACGGATGTAACTTACCACTGACGCAATCCATTCATCACTGTTGTCGCCCATAGCCGGCATTACGCTTGGATAAGTTTTACCATCAATGGGTCCGCTTAAACCATGCAATAATATCCTGACAGGGGTATTTTTTTCCTGATAGTTCAACACTTTCGATCCCGCTAGAGGAGGCGCAGCAAGGCTGGTACCGCCAATTGCAATTCCTTTACCATCAGCGCCATGACAACTGGCGCAAAGAGACTTAAAAATGGTCGCACCATTCAAGATCAGATTCCTGTCTGCGACAGCCATTACACCCAGCCGGCTGCCAAATGTCTTTACATCATCATTCTTATCAATTGCCTTTTTGGTAGCTGCCAGCAAATCGTTAGTAGCATTCTGATTCAACATGTCAGCATAAATTGCTTTTGTTTTGTCTGACTTACTTGTGCTTAACGATAGCATTAACTGCATCCTCACGTTATTGTTTGGATCAGCTTTCAATGCGCTCAATTGATTAAGTATCTCAGGATCACCTTTTTTAAGATAAGACTCACTGATCCAAACGGCAGTTTTTCTAACCTGCGGATGGGCATCCGTTAAAGCATGAGATAACACTTCCTTATCAATCGCATCCAGTCCCTCAAGTGTCCACAGCGCATGAATGCGTGCAAGATGGCTGTTATCATCGGCATCTGCTGACGGCAGTGCCATAGCCATAGCTTTCAATGCAGGCACTACTGATTTATCACCACGCACTATAATCAGTTTCTGTGCGTTATCGCGCCACCAGCCGTTGGGATGGCCCAGGTAGCCCACCAGGGTACTCGATGATTCGTTCAGCATATTGGGCTTAGGCCCTCTTTTAAACTCATCATTTACAACCCTGTAGATACGTCCGTGGCCAACGTTCTTTGCAAGGTCAAGGCTATCTATTTTATTGCGAAGAAAGGAACCGGGCCTTGTCCAGTTACCCTGTTGAATAATGCCGCGATGCATATCCACTATATATAAATTACCATCGGGACCGGTAGCGCTATTCACTGGCCTGAAGTTCATGTCGGAAGAAGCAATAAATTCAGAGCGATAATAGTTATTCTGCATAACCATCTTGCCTTTCAGATCTATTACTTTAGCGCGGCGGATGATCCTTGCTACCGGTTCACATAAGATGTAATCTCCTACCAGGTCCTGTGGTAATTTATCACCCCGGTAAATAGACTGTCCGCAACATGCCGTGAAATGATTGAGTGTGTTTTTAGCAGTCAATCGCATATTGCCACCCTGTACATCAGGAGTAGCGATTATTGGCCACACTTCCTGGAACTCAGCACTGAACTGGTCGGGAAAGTCCAGCTTACCGTAAACGGGGTTGATTTGGAAACCCAGTGCCGGCGTTTCGCCACCCGCGCTGGAATAAAACAAACGTCCATAATTGTCATGAGTTACCCCCCATTGGCCACCACCAGCTCCGCTAGGAATGGTATCCACCTGCAACGTGCCATTGGTATAACGAAAACGCAAGGGGTCATAGGTCATATACATCCAGTTATCCAGGTTCCAGTCAAGTCCGCTGCGCTGGTGTTCCATATTGGCGTCACTGGCATTATATTTATCATTTTTATACACCACCTTTTTAAGATCTGCCTTTCCATCGCCATCTGTATCGGTATAGCTTGTTACTGTTATGGTATTGGTTTCGTTTACCAGCAACTCATGGTTCACACACTGAATCATCCTTGGTAATAAAAGGTTATCTAAGAAGACGGAACTTTTATCCATCTTACCATCGTTGTCGGTATCTTCCAGTAAGGAGATGCGGCTTTTCGGTTGTTGCTCTCCGGTAGCATCCGCATCCTGCATGTAGGTGAGCATCTCGGCAACGTACATCCTTGCATTGCCGTCCCAGGCTATGGCTACAGGTTCTTTTATCATGGGTTCGCTTGCAACCAGTTCCAGGTGATAACCTTTCGCAAGATGCATTGTCTTCATACTTTCCTGAGGCGTAAGGTACACCCCTGAAGGCGTTGGATTGAATACCGGTTTTGTATCTTTTGTTGTAACAACATCATTGCCGGCCTTCTTTACTGTAGTGCAGGTAAAAACCAGAACAGATGTTACCACCAGGGCTGTTATTATAAATTTCTTTTTCAAAATATGTTGTTCTTATTGTTATGTAAAATCATGATTTCAATACAGCGTCTGGTTTCTTTCCCATGGCATATTCAATTCCACCGAGAACGTGCTTAAGGTACAGCGGATCTTCGAACGATTTATTATCATGGCCCAGTTCAGTATAAAAAGCACGGCCGCCTTCAAAATTATGGTACCAGCTCATCGGATGGTTATCGCCGTTTTTACCACCGGTATAACTGTTTTCATCAATTTTTATCAATATGTGTAATCCCTCGCCTATCCACTTAAAATTATACAATTCATCTTTTCTTTTCCATGCTTTTGGAAGATGACGGGTAGCGATATTATTCTGATCTACGATGTTAAAAACTGCTTCCTGTTGCGCGGGATGACTGCCAAAGTATGCTCCCACCAATTCTCCATACCAGGGCCAGTCGTACTCGGTATCTGTGGCGGAGTGAATGCCCATGAATCCACCACCTGATTTAATATACTGTTGAAAAGCCACCTGTTGGGTATCATCCAGAACATTTCCGGTGGTACTTAAAAAAACTACCGCCGCATATCTTTTGAGATTTTCAGGGGTAAAAACACTGGCATCTTCCGTGGTGTCTACTTCAAATTTATTTTCTTTTCCCATCTGCATGATCGCCAGTTTTCCCGCGGCAATGCCTTCTTTATGCCGGAACTGAACCGTTTTGCTGAATACCAGTAATCGCTGCGGGCCTTTGGCGAATACATCACTGTAGTTGATACATAGTAAAAGTGCCAGGATAACAATCCTGCACGGATACAATATAATTATCTTTTTCATCGGCATAATCAGAGCTTTTAAATCGTTGTTTTTGGATAAGCAATATTACTAATTATGATTCATTGAAATAGCTTTCATCAATTTTAAAGATTTACATTCGTCAGGAGTTTCTTTTAACCACGGAGGAAGAGCCGAGGTTAAAAAAAAACACGTTAATCCGAAGCAGTTATGTTTACTTTATACAATAATTACCGCATGAAAAAAACTGCTTCAATTGCCATGGCCATAATGATTGTTCTAACATCAGCAGCCCAAAAATCCAATCAAAAGAAACCCAATATCATTTTCATCCTCACCGACGACCTGGGTGTAGGAGACATCGGTGTGTTCTTTCAAAACCAAAGAAAAAAGAACAACAAAAGAAGCCAGCCATGGGAGCTAACTCCAAACATTGATAACATTGCCAGCCGGGGAGCCACGCTCACCCAGAGTTACTGTAACGCTCCCGTATGTGCGCCATCACGGGCATCACTTCTACTGGGCGTCAACCAGGGACATGCAAACATAAGAGACAACCAGTTCGACAAAGCGCTTGAAGATAATTACAACATAGCCAACGTACTGAAAACCGCCGGTTATACCACGGCAGCAATAGGCAAATGGGGCTTGCAGGGAACCAATCCTGGTCCCGATTGGCCGGCTCACCCGCTTAACCGCGGATTTGATTATTACTTCGGTTATATACGGCATGCCGATGGCCATGAGCATTATCCCAAAGAAGGTATTTACAGGGGCAAAAAGGAAGTGTGGGACAACCGTACCAATATCACCGAATCGCTGGACAAATGTTATACCGGCGATCTGTGGACCGCCAATGCAAAAAGATGGATAACCGGTTTTGAGAAAAATAACAATAAAAAAGCACCGTTCTTTTTATACCTGGCGTATGACCTGCCTCATGCTGTTTTAGAATTGCCTACGCAAGCATATCCTGATGGAAAAGGAATCAACGGCGGAATGCAATGGCTGGGCAAGCCCGGTCATATGATCAGCACCGCGTCCGGTACTGTAGATTCATGGGTACATCCGGATTATGCAAATGCAACCTATGATGATGACAAGAATTCTCAAACACCAGAAGTGCCCTGGCCCGATACTTACAAAAGGTACGCTACCATTAACCGGCGCCTGGACGATGCAGTGGGAGACCTTGTTCAACTGCTTAAAGACCTGAAGATTGATGATAATACCTTAGTGGTATTTACGTCAGATAATGGTCCGTCAATAGAATCTTATTTACCCAAACAATTTGTACCCGTTGTACCAACTTTCTTTTCAAGCTACGGGCCTTTCGATGGTATTAAACGCGATTGCTGGGAAGGTGGGGTAAGAATGCCAACGATCGCTATGTGGTCAGGCCATATTAAAGAAGGTTCCATTGTTGCTACACCAACTATTTCTTCAGACTGGCTGCCTACGTTTCTTGATGCGGCCGGCTATGCCGCGCCGGTTCGTTCAGACGGTGTTTCACTGTTGCCGACACTTACAAGAAAAGGTAAACAACAAAAAAGTCTCGTGTATGTTGAATACATAAACAATGAAGCCACACCAAAATTCACCGAGTTCGAACCGCAGCGCAGGGGCAGAACGCGGGGACAAATGCAGTTGATCAGGTTTGATGAATACGTAGGTGTGCGATATGATATAAAAAATGCCACGGATGATTTTGAAATATACAATGTTATCAACGATCCCAAAGAATCAAAAGATCTTGCATCGCAACCTGCCCTGGCGTCTTTGCAGAAACGTATGAAAGAAAAAGTACTGCAGTTGCGAAGGCCCGACACTGCTGCACCACGGCCTTATGATAATGAACTGGTACCGGCTGATACCGACGATCGTTTAAATACAAAAGGTGTTACATGGAAAGCATACAGGAGTTCGTTGCCATGGATTGCCTCGCCCTTAACCTTACAATCAATAGCTAACGGTCATGCAGCAGTGCCTTCACTCCAGCGTACGAAACTCACAACTGGTTCAGTCATTTGTTTTGAAGGTTACTTAAACATACCTTCTGATGGGGAATATACTTTTTATATCTCTTCAGATGAGGCGGCTTTTCTACGCATACATGAGGCCGCTGTCATTGATGCAGACTACGGTTATGAAAAGCAAACAGAAAAAGCAGGTACTATCAAATTAAAAGCGGGTGCACATTCTTTTAAACTATACACAAAAGTTTCGGGCAGTGGCAATGCCATGTGCAACTTTACATGGCAGGGGCCGGGTTTCGACAAGCAGCGTGTACCTGCATCTTTCTTCGTTGACAAGTAGTGTTATGTTAGTTCTAAATTGATGTATTGTTCGTCGGAATTGTTTGAACTGTAATTTATTTGATTAAATGATTAACTATGACATGGAACAATTATAGTTAATCATTAAATCAAATAAATCACAGTTCAGACAATTCCTCCGTGGTTTAAGAAACACTTACAACCTTGGATTACCCGGTTTAACGGGCGCCTCGAAAAGATTTACACCATGCGCTTTTAGCTGGCGCCGGTATACTTTGTCTCCGCAGGTAACATACAGTATATCAAAGTTGGCGCCGCCAAAACATACGTTGGATGCCTGTCCGGAAGGCAAAGGAAGGATTGCATTTACACGCCCTGTCTGATCAAGAACCTGTATGCCTGACCGTGAGGTTACATATACCCTGCCATCCCGGTCGCATTTCAATCCGTCTGCCCAGGCATTATCATCCGTGTCGGCAACATGAAGCCAGCCATACCGCTGTTTATAAGCAAGCGTTCCATCGCGTTGAATTTTATAGATCCATACCCAGTGCGAAGTTGATTCGGTTACATACAACTGGGTTTGATCGGGCGTTAAGGTTATGCCGTTAGCAAATTTCAATCCTTCATCTACTGTTACTCTAACTCCGTTGGGACGGATCAGGTAGAGCTTGCTCGGTTTTTCACGTCCATCCGGAGAAGTAACATATATATTGCCATTTTTGGCCACCACCATGTCGTTTCCAGGGGTAGTATCTGCCACAACAGTCTCTTTATCTTTCGAATCGTAGCTTAATATTTGCTTGGTTGCTCCGGCCACCACATAACGTTTGCCGTCAGCACCAAAACAAGTGGCGCTTGCTTTTTTAGCATCAAGCGGAAGCATGTTTATTTTTCCATTCAACCCTATTTTATATGTCTTTGAATTAGGTATATCCTGGAAGAAAACTTCTCCTGCTGCATTTCCCACTATTCCTTCTGTAAAAGTGTAGCCCTCTTCCACAAGTTCCCAGTCTTTTCCAGGAACTAAAATATCTCCCAGCATTTGATTTTTTGAGCTTCCTGCGGTTACCGGCTTTGGCCAGTCTTTCCATAACCATTTCATCACAGAAGGAAAAATGGCGGTGCCCTGTTTGCCGCTATGTGTCCCTTCGCCCCAGGTATGCGATACTTCATAACCGGCAAAGGTTAAAGACCTCTCCATAGATTCATTGGCTTTGAACCAGTCGCCGGCATAAATATTATTATCATTGGAGCCATCCTGTAAAAATATGCGTAGCGGTTTGGGTTCATATTTGCGTATGAGCGTGGAATAAACATTTCCACCACGCAAACCCACATAAGTACCGATGGCGCTGAACACACGCGAGAATTGCTTGGGGCGTTCCCATGCAGCGGTGAACGCACATATAGCGCCGCTGCTCGATCCGCCAATCGCGCGATCATTACCGTTCTTTGACAAATGTATGGCACGGCCATCACTGGTGGTATGCTTCTCCACTTCGGGTAATATTTCTTCGAGCAAAAAACGCGCATATGCATCACCGAGGCCGTCGTACTCGAAGCTCCTGTTGAAGCGATCGAGAGCGGAGGCGGTGTCTGTAGCCCTTAACCTTCCGGGTGTGATAAATACCCCGATGGTTACAGGCATTTCTTTGCTGTTGATCAGGTTATCAAAAACAGTCGGGGCTTTCCATTGAATGCCATCCTGGTTTATGTAAACGCAGGCAGGTGTTTCTGGCCTGTATTGAACCGGTACGTATATCCAGCATTCGCGCCAGGTGCCGGGAAAGATGGCTGACTTGTCAAAAGTAAATTTTATTATTTCACCTTTGGGTACACCAGACTGTTCAACGGATGCCGGATCTACAGGGTAGTCTGCTTCCTGGGAGAAGGCGGTTATTTGAATGACGAGTAGAGAAATTAATAATATGCTTTTCATGTGGCGTGAGCGTTTGTTAGGGGAATGTACTACTTTCTTTTAAATGTTTGAACAGTTCAGACACTAACATCTAAATTCCTGGTTATCCTCGTTCCATCCTGTTTAAACCGCTGCATGTACAACGCTATCCTTTGCCTCGCTACATCCAAATCGAGGTTATTGAGGTTGATATTAAGCAGGTCAATAAACCAGGGTGTTTTTATTTCATTCAACGTGTATACTTCAGCAATCTCCAGAGAGATAGGGAGCGTTGTAGTTTTGGAAGCGTCAAACACATCTTTATTGCCTGCTTTCAATAATTTTTGGTATTCCTCATCCAACAGTTTTTTAAACAATTCCGCTGTAAAAACAGTGCCCGCCTTTACACCGGTGGCCTCATCATCTTCAGTAATTACGGCACCTTTGTGTATCCATTCCCAAAGTATACTTAATCTTATTTCACCGGTAGCCATGTCTTCCATGAGATACAGCACATCATCATTTCCAAAGAAATCCGCAGGCTTCAGGGCGGCAGCCTGCATGCCTTGTCCGAAAGCGTTGCCGTATTGGATGGCGACGCTTACAAGGTTGCGTGCGCCGCGAATGGTGGTGGGTGCAGGCTCTATTTTGCGCAATCCCTCTGCATCCTGTTGTGTATAAGTTAACGGCGGAAATTTTCGACCCAGTTGATTTTGAGCTCCTGCCTTTTCCCAAACAGGTCTCACGATATGAACCATTTTCCAGTGTGCTACCCATTTGCCGCTGGCGCCGTCGCGTTGCTCGCGTTCTGCTCCTGCTACTGCTTTTTGCATGCTTGCAGATACACCTGCTTCGGAGCCTACAGGTATGTTAGGTTCCATACCGCCCTGCCAGAGTGCAAAGTTGCCGTTTATGTCAGGGGTATTTACAGCACGCCGTACTCTGTCTTCGTAGTTGGCCATATAACCGTAAGTCATGGTAATGGCTTCTATGTTGGGATTTATAAAATTTTTATCCCAGGCAAGTGCATCCGCTACGCTGTTGATATAATCCCAGCGCCCGGTGTTATAGCCTACGAAATGTTTACCTAACGAAGCACGTATCTCCATGAGCTGGTAAGTTGCTTCCAGTTGCTCTACCAGCAGGTACACTTTAATAGTACCTACCTCCAATCGTAATTCATTTTCGAGGGTGGTAAGCATGCTGTTCCAAAGAGCTGATTCTCCTGCAGTCTGAATTTTTGGAAGGTACAATACAATGGAGGAACCATTTTTTTGCAGTTGCTGATAATTGTTCACCACATAAATGGTCAGGTCAATTATAGATGCCGCCATGGCCACCTCTGCTGATTCAAAGATTTGCCGATCGTCCAGATGAAGGCCGCGGACGCGGAAAATTTTTGTGGTAAAGTTCAGTTGTTCCTGCCAGTTAGTGATAATATCATGGCCGAAAAATTCTTTTGCCCAACGGTTCATTTCTGAAGCTACCTGTTCGGCAACCCTTAAAAAAACAGGATCTTTATGTATTGCCAGTTTAAGATTTCGCTGGTTGTTGAGCGACATGGTAGTTATTTGTCCCAACGCATCTTCCCCATCGAACATCCATCCGTCAGCCCCGGAAAGCAGTGCATAAGCTACGTTGCGGATACCATTTTCCACCGATGCATTAGGTTTGGTTGCAGGCCCGGTTCCCTGGATCCATTGTCTTTGAAGATCGGCAGGAATAATAGCGCCTTCGAACTTTCCATCGCGGGCGTCCTGCACTTTTATGGTTGTTCCGGGAATAGTAGTTTCAGGATCGAGGAAGTTGATGTAGGTATGATTTTGCTGGCGTTCCCTTCTGCGTTGGATACGCGCCTGCATGACCTGTTTGATCTCCCGGTTAAAATGCGCCATTGAGGAAAGGGCATTAAGCACTTCCGGCGTATATACATCCCTGTAAGTTTCAGCGAGGTTGTCACGGATGGTGAAGTTGTTGAAGGTCATTTTGGTTGTTGGTGTTTCAGTTAAGTATTGCTAATGTTGTAAGTGTCTTGAACTGTGATTTATTTAATTAAATGACGGGCTATGATTGTTCCATGTCATAGTCCATCATTAATCAAATAAATCACAGTTCAAAATATCACTCACAGTTCAAGACATCAATCACCGCCCGGCAGAACGTATCTTTATCACAATCTTCCTCACAACTTCCTGTCCTTGTACTTTAATCGTTGGTCGGTGTGCATTTGCAGGAAAGAAAATAAAAAACGTTCCGGGCTCAGCAATATATATCTTGTCATCGGCCTTATTCCAAAAGCCAATATCTTTTGTTGCATCGTAAGCTGTTTTAACCGTAGCTCCATCAAGCGAGGTAACGCCGATTTTTTCCTTCCCTGAAATCATCAAATGAATGTCAGAATAATTCTGATGGGCCTCGTACTGTGTCTCGGCAAATTCCTTTGACGGCGCTTCTGTAACATTGGCATACACATCCTCTCCTTCTATCTGGTAATGGCCCGCCTTGATCGTTTTGAGGTCAACAGATTTCAGGTAGGCAAACGCTTTATCCCAGCGGCTTTTGTTGGCAGCATATTGCCTTGCAAATTCCAGTTGATCTATTGATGGATGAGGCTTCAGTTTTGCACCGTGCAACCATGCGCGGTTACTAAACCAGGCAGCAGCTTTTTTCTTCGTCCAGCCTGTATCGGATGGCACAGAAGTAAAGCTTGAAAACGGTAGTGTATGAATTACGTTCGTATGTCTGGCCGATGTTGCCAGTACTGCCGTCGATAACAGGAAAAGCAGGAAGGCGCTGATTCTAATGGTATCCTTCATAACAAAATTTACTTTAACGATTTATGTGTTAAAACTTTGAATGGCACAAATTAAGGAATACCCTACAAAGAAAGATCACTTAAATTTATACAATAACAATCCATAAACCTGGCCCGCCCGGATCATTTGTTCTTGCAAACCGGAAGGCCGTATTTTACCATCAGTCGACGCAAAATGTCTGAACTGTGATTAAATGATTTTATGACTGACTATAAAACGTAACAATCATAGTCAGTCATAAAATCATTTAATCACAGTTCAGACATTTTGCGTGGTTAAAAAACACGCTACGCATTAATGCGTTACTTTCGGGATCTTATTTTTCTAAAGCCAAGCATTTAATCAAATATGGAATGGAAAAAGTTATTGTCCGTGCAACGTTGGGGTAGCGAGCATTATAAGCCGGAAGACCAGGCCATGGCACGTTCGCAATTTCAGCGTGATTATGACAGGATCATCTTTTCGTCGCCTTTCAGAAGGTTACAGAATAAAACACAGGTGTTTCCTCTACCGGGAAGCATTTTTGTGCACAACAGACTGACCCATAGCCTGGAAGTGGCGAGCGTTGGCCGTTCGCTGGGGAACATCTTTTACAATAGCCTCAAAAAGCAACAGCCTGATATAGACGAAACCATTCCAATGTTTACCGAGATCGGCAATTGTGTTGCCGCTGCATGTCTTGCCCACGACCTCGGTAACCCCGCATTCGGACATTCAGGAGAAGCAGCCATTTCACACTATTTTACTGACGGCGATGGCAAAAATTTTCAGGGCAGCCTCGACGAAAATCAATGGCACGACCTGACACATTTTGAAGGAAATGCCAACGCTTTGAGAACATTGATCCATCCATATATCGGTAAAGGTTATGGCGGTTTTGCTTTAACCTATTCAACACTGGCGGCGATTATAAAATACCCGTGTGCCTCCGCAGCAGGACTTCAAAAAGAAAATATCCACCAAAAGAAATATGGTTTTTTCCAGTCGGAGCAGGACTCGTTTGTAAGTATCGCAACACAGTTGGGAATGCAGCAAGTGCAGGCGACACCGTTGGTGTATAAAAGGCATCCTCTGGTATTTTTGGTAGAAGCGGCTGATGACATCTGTTATAACATCATTGATGTAGAAGATGCACATCGCCTTAAAATATTGTCTTATGAAAAAGTAGAAGAGTTGTTGCTACCCTTATGTGAAGACAACAGGTTAAAATCCCGGCTTGATTTGATATCAGATTACGATGCAAAGGTGAGCCTGTTGCGTGCAAAATCCATCAATAAACTAATTACACTTTGTTCTTCGGTCTTTTTTAACCAGCAAGATCAGATCTTATCGGGCCGGTTTAACAAGAGCCTTACCGATGCCATCCCATCACCCTCCAAAGAAGCCTGGGATGCCATCATTGACATATCTGTGGAAAAAATTTATAATCATCCGCAGGTTATCCAGATAGAACTCGCGGGATATAAGGTAATGGGTGGCCTGCTGGAAGAGTTTGTTCCGGCATTAATAAAGAATGACACACATTACTATCAAAAGCTGGTTGCATTGATACCAGGCCAGTTCAGGCATTCGCAACCCGATCCTTATTCAAAAATTCAGAGTGTGCTTGACTTTGTTTCCGGTATGACGGATTTGTATGCTGTTGACCTGTACAGGAAAATCAAAGGGATTTCTTTTCCTGCAATCGTGTGAACCTGCGGTAGCTTTTTAACCACGGAGAACAGCCGGAGGAGGAAACACGGAGGTCGCAGAGAATTTCTCCGTGGCCTCCATGTTTCCTCCTCCGGCTGTTCTCCGTGGTTAAAAAATCTTGAAAATGGAACAGCTTTCCAATTGCTGGAAAGCTGCCAATAAAAAAGTTTTCTAAAAAGACTGACTAACACAATCTTATGCTAATGGCACGGCCGTTGTGATCTCAACATACAACTTTAACCCGTACCATATGCCTTTAAAACACGTAAACTGGAGAGACCTCATTATCAAATGGATCGCCCGAATATTTGTCTAGGCTTTGTCGTAATTAACACATTCTTTCAGTTCCTTTTCGGTATATGCCATGTTGTAT
>CAXTDO010000072.1:0-13487 GCA_964242315.1 uncultured Flavihumibacter sp. | reverse complement strand
TTGTTATTGTGGATAAGCTGGCCGGTTTCGCCATTTACGTTTTTAATTTTCATAGCCTTCATTCCATTCCTGTGGATGGAATATACTATTGACAAAAGGTGGAAATTTCTTTTCCTTACTTATCTCATGTTGTTGGTATGGAATACAGGCACCACCTGGTGGATGTGCAATTCCACTTTGCCAGGTGGTATTGCCGCACTGCTGGCCAATAGCCTTCTTATGACTATTCCCTTTCTTGGGTTTTATGTTGTAAAAAAACGAATGGGTGAATGGGTGGGTTATATTGCACTGGTTGCGTTCTGGCTCACTTTCGAGTACCTGCACCTCAACTGGCAATTAAGCTGGCCCTGGCTTACCCTGGGAAACGTATTCGCATTGCATCCCAACTGGGTGCAATGGTACCAGCACACCGGTACTTCAGGTGGCAGCCTGTGGATACTAATGGTTAACATCCTGATTTTTTTAACACTTAGGAAAAAGAAAGACGAACCGGCAACTTTTGCCATCAAGCTGCCGGTTGCCTCATTTCTAGTACTGCTGATTCCCTTTCTGATTTCGTATGTTGTAAAACCCCGTACAAACAATGCTCCACCAAATAAGCATAACATTGTGGTGGTACAACCAAACATAGACCCTTATGGAAAATTTGAGGCAGCTAACGTGGAGGCTCAGCTACAGTTACTGATAAAATTAAGTACAGACAGTATCGATACCAACACGGCCATCGTAGTGTGGCCGGAAACAGCCATCAGCTTTCCCGGTGGCATTGAAGAACGTCACATCATGCAAAATACCTTTTTGCTTCCTGTATGGAAATTTTTAAAAGAACATCCAGGTGTAAAGCTGTTGTCGGGTATTGAAACGTACCGGCAATATTCGCCGCAGGATAAAACCGCATCATCCAGGCGTATCAACGGCTCTGAAAATTATTACGAGAGTTACAACACCGCTGCCTTGTTCGACAGTTCGGGACCTCTGCAGTTGTATCATAAATCAAAGCTGGTACCAGGCGTTGAAACCCTTCCCACTTATTTAAGGTTTCTGGACAAATGGTTTGAAGATTTTGGCGGCACTACCGGTGGCTATGTATCGCAGGCTGAAAGAACCGTGCTTACAGATTCTGCAAGCGGTTACAGGTTTGCTCCTGCAATATGTTATGAGAGCATATACGGCGAATTTTTAACGGCATATGTGCGCAATGGCGCCAACCTGATAGCCATTATTACAAACGATGGCTGGTGGCAAAATACGGCCGGCTATAAGCAGCACATGCAGTATGCCCGCCTGCGTGCCATCGAAACCCGGCGCTGGGTATTGCGTAGCGCCAACACCGGCATCTCCTGCTTCATTTCACCAACAGGCGAGGTCATTCAACCGCAGCCATGGGATACGGCAGCTACCATAAAAATGGTCATTCCGCAGAACGGGACCCACACCTTTTATGTGAAGCATGGAGATGTGCTTTCAAAAATCGCTGATGTGATAACAATTATTCTGTTGCTCGTGAGTACGTTTGTATGGGTGAGGAATAGATTTCTTAAACGATAATTTGATAAGCTATCAGCAGTCAGCTATCAGGAAATCAATACTGACAAACTTCCTCCTGACTGCTGATAGCTAATATTAAATCTTATGGATAAAAAGATTGTCTTTAAAAATAAATCAATTTTTTATAGTGTCTCCGGCCAGGGTAAGCCGGTAGTGTTGATTCATGGAGTACCGGCAGATGGCAGCTTGTGGAGCAGCCAATCTGCATTTCTCGCAAACCATTTTCAATTGATCATCCCCGATCTGCCCGGAAGCGGAAAATCTGAACTGGCCGACGATGTTAGTATTGATGCAATGGCCGATATGATAAAATATATTCTGGATACCGAAAATGCCGGTGAAGCCGTTATTATCGGACATAGTATGGGAGGTTATGTTGCTGTAGCATTTGCTGATAAATTTCCGGAAGCGGTTAAAGCATTAGGCTTGTTTCATTCTTCTGCCTATGCAGATAGTGAAGAAAAAAAAGCTTCCAGGAAAAAGAACATTGGTTTTATCCAAAAGCATGGCAGCTACGAATTTATCAGGCAATCCACCCCCGGATTATTTAGTGATGATTTCAAAACAAATCATAAAGAAGTAGTAGAGGGCATCATAGAAAAATATAAAAATTTCAATCCCGAGTCACTGGCAGGCTACCAGCAGGCAATGATGGATCGTACCGACAGGCGGAAAGTTTTGGAACAAATAGCCTGCCCCGTTCTTTTTATTATCGGCACACACGATAAAGCCATACCCCTGGAAGACAGTATGGAACAGTGCCATATCCCGTCTTTATCGTATATTCATATTTTAAAAAACTCAGGTCATATGGGAATGCTGGAGGAAGCTGAAAAAAGTAATGGCATACTGGAGCAATTTTTAAAAGATGTTTGTTAAAAAGAAGGGAACAACCTGTGAGGTTTCTACATTAAATAGTGATTATTAGTTTTGGGAATGAAAAGATTTTTTGTACTAATTTTTTTACTTTCTTTTTTAGCATTACCTGCCTTTGCAGCCCATATTAAAGGCGGAGAGGTTTTTTACGAGTACCTGGGTCCTGGGTCGGGCACCAACGACCGTTTCAGGTTAACCGTCCGTTTATTTATTGACTGCAGTTCTACGGGTGCACAGATTGATCCTGAAGCGAACCTTGCTATTTATAAAAACATTAATAACCAGCCTGTTGGCGGGTCTCCCTTTGTTTTGTCCAATACCGGCGATGTTTTTCTGCGTCTAAGCGCTCCAAGCCCCTGCATCGTAAATCCATCACCTATCTGTTACCGGCTGCGTTCCTACTCCATTGTGGTGGAGCTGCCAAAGGAGTCAAAAGGCTACACGGCTATTTTTCAGAGATGCTGCCGAATCAATAATATACAGAATTTAAATCCCAGCAATTCCGTAGGCGCCTCGTACACTTGTCAGATTGCCGGTACCGAAAACCTGGAGGCAAATGAAGTAAATTCAAGTCCGCAGTTTTTGGTTAAGGATACCGTGTTGATATGTCAGAACAGGCGGTTTACCTTAAATTTTGGCGCAAGCGACATTGACGGGGACTCCCTTTCTTATGAGTTTTGTGCTGCCTATAACGGCGGCTCTACAGGAACCCCCGTAGTGGTGAGTCCGCCCCCGCCAAATACTTTGACTTCATTACAATTTGCAAGCGGGTTTTCCGGATCGCAGCCGTTGGGTTCAAACGTCACAATAAGCCCGACAACCGGAATCATCTCCGGCATAGCGCCGGCAGGCGGTGATTATGTAGTGTGCGTTTGTTTAACGGAATGGCGAAGGGGTAAACCGTTGAGCACGCACCGCAAGGATTTCATCCTGCGTGTAGATGCCAACTGCGATTTTGCCGCGGCAGAATTAAAACCTGCTTACATTACCTGCGACGGATATGATTATACATTCCATAACGAAGCTCCCTTTTCATCACTCATTCATACTTTTTACTGGGACTTTGGAGTAAATGGAAGAACGGACGATATCTCCACCCTTGAAAGACCAAGATTCGTTTTTCCGGATACAGGCGTGTACACAGTGCAACTAATCATCAACAAGGGTGAGGAATGCTCAGAGTCCGCCGTCTCAAAGATAAGCGTGTTCCCGGGGTTCTTTCCTGGATTTGTAACAAGCGGATCGTGCAGGTTCAATCCATTCATTTTCCAGGATACTACCAGCACACGTTATGGTAGCATCACCAAATGGAATTGGAACTTTGGTGACCTTACCACTAACGCAGACTCCGGTAACCAGCCCAACCCGGCCTGGAAGTATTCAGATACGGGAAATAAACAGGTTACCCTGATAGTAGAAAGCAGCAAAGGCTGTATTGATACGGTAACACACGACGTGTTGGTACGTGACAAGCCACCGGTGAACCTTGCTTTCAGGGATACCCTTATTTGCAGCATCGATACCCTGCAACTGCGCGTTACCGGTACGGGTTCTTTTTCATGGACACCTACTGCATTTATCTTGAATGATCAAACTGCAAATCCTCTGGTGTTCCCCAAAACGACCACCAGCTACTATGTTACGGAAACAGACAACGGATGCGTTAATACCGATACCGTGCGGGTGAGGGTAGTGGATTTTGTAAGTTTGAATGCGGGCGCAGATACTACTATCTGCCTCACCGACCGTATCTTATTAAATCCAGTCAGTAACGGCCTCCTTTATACCTGGACACCTGCTGCCACATTGAATAATGTCACCCTCAAACGGCCATTGGCAAGTCCATTGGCCACAACAACTTACCGGGTGCTTGCAACAATCGGAAAATGTAACGCGGAAGATAATGTTACCGTAAAAACGATTCCTTACCCCAAAGCAAACGCCGGTGCCGACTTAAAGATCTGTTATGATGATACCACACAGCTTAAAGGCACTATTGAGGGGTCTTCTTATAACTGGGCTCCGGTAAATACGCTTTTAAACTCCAATACACTTACTCCTTTGGCGCTGCCGTTAAGTACTACTCTATATGTGCTTACTGTGTACGACGTCCTTGGCTGTCCTAAACCTTCCAGGGATACAGTGACTGTAAACGTAGCATCTAAGATACTCGCTAATGCAGGACGAGACACGTCAATCGTTGTCGGGCAACCGCTGCAACTTTCGGGCAGGGGCGGTGAATTTTATCAATGGTCGCCACCGGCGGGATTGAACCAGGCTGACGTGCAATCTCCGGTAGAAGTACTGAATGATAACATGATATATTCTTTGAAAGTAACAGATGAAAATGGTTGTTTCAATTACGACACGTTACAGGTAAAAGTTTTTAAAACACAGCCCGACATCTTTGTGCCGAATGCATTTACTCCTGGTAAAAGCTTTAATAATCATTTCAGACCTATCCCGGTTGGAATTACGCGTATCGAGATCTTTCAGGTGTATAACCGCTGGGGGCAGTTGCTCTTCAGCAGTAACAATACTGCCGTTGGCTGGGATGGTACATTTAACGGCAAAGACCAGGATGTGGGGGCTTATGCATGGATGGTGAAAGGGAAAGATTATACCGGCAGAACAATCTTTAAAAAGGGGACTTTGGTGTTGATAAGATAATTTGTCTTGAACTGTGATTTAGTTGATTAAATGATGGACTATGATTATTGCATGTCATAGTCCATCATTTAATCAGCTAAATCACAGTTCAAGACACTTACTGCGCCAATGAAACCCGAATCTGTACTCCTGCGCGAGTAGTAGTGATAGGCGCGGAGGTAGAAATTTTGGGCTCCACCCGTCGCTGATCGAAATAGAGTTTAACATTCACCCTGTTATTCAGCACGTAATCAATAGAAGGCGAGATGGTAACCACCTTCTGACCAGAAGTTGGCAACGCCGCATCCTGATCGAGACGGCTGTTGGAAACAGCATCATCCCTTAAACTCAGGTCTAACCTGAAGTTGATATCGTTCTCCAGTTTTTTCGTATCCTTTTTTGTAAAAGGAACCTTGAAAGGCAGCTTAAAACCACGTTTACGCCATCCCCCTCCAAATACAAATTCTGTGGTCCTTGATTCACTTAATTGAAAGTCTATCAGGCTCAGACTTAAGGTGCGGGATTTTTTATATTCGAATCTTGCCGTCAACTGGTTGGTTAACGTTACATCCAGATCAATAAATGGCGCAAAGGCTTCCGTAATAGAAATATTTGGAATTAAAAAATAAGGTATAAAGTTTCCCGAGGTAGTATCAACAAACCCCGGCTGACCTAACAGCAACGGATCCTGGAATAACAATGCGGAGTTAAAGCTGTTCATACTCAGATTGCTGTTATAGGCATGCGAAAGGCTTACATTGGAAAATATCTTTTCAAATCCGGGTATCCTGGAAAGCCCGGTATAAGTGATCCTCCAGTTAGGTCGCGCCTTAATACCAGCAAAAGGATTCGCACTTATGTTGGGATTATTTTGTTTTAACAGCGACACGCTGTTAGGATCCTGCTTTGAATAAGCCGATATAAAAGCAGGTACCAGCACATCCTGTGCATATCGTCCATAACCCTGTGCATAGCCGTCGGTACCAACTCCCTTGGAGTAGCCGTTGGCTTTGCCAAGACGGTTGGAGAGTATTACCCTGTTGGCTTCAAACTGCCTGAACGTACCGGAAACTTCATTAGGAGAATACTTCTCAAACATAGTTTGAAACGAAATATAACTTACATTAAAGCTGCCCGCAGTATACGGATTCAGCCTGACAAGATTACTGGTAGCAGACCCGATAGTATCTTTAAATAGTTCCGAGTAGGACTTACCAAATGTTTTATCAATATTCAAATCGATGGTAAGATCACGGACAGGAATAACCGATGCGCGAATGCTTAGCTTCTGGTTATGATCCTGCCTGTTAAGCGTATTGAACAATGGATTTTTAGTGAACTTACCTTTCTGTGCAAATTTGTTAATAGCAGCAGTATCAGGCTGGCCTCCTGTTATAAAATTCCATCCCGGTGAACTGCTTCGAAAGTTCATTCCTAAAAACTGTGTGCTGTCTATATAACCTGCCAGGTTGGTAGTGCCCGTTTCAGAATAATTAATGCTTACACGCTTTACCGATGTCAGCAGCCTGCCTATTACTTTTACATAGCCCGGCAGATCAGGTAATGCGTTCGGATCTCTTTTTTTCTTTTTGCCTTTGGCGGTGGAATCGGTGTTTGCAGCCGCTTGGCCTGCCTGTGCAGGGGGCGGTGGTGGCGCCGCATCAAAATCCACCGCTCTTAGGAACCTGGAATTGCGATACAATTTTGTAAAATCAAATTCACCGACAGCATTTTTTTCCTGCCCGTTATTTAAAAAATTGCCCAAACTTTTTGCCAGCGGATCAAGCGAAGCTGCCAGCCAGTTGAACCTTGCAACATACGAAACGCGGATGTTCGTCCAGTCTAACAGCGGCAGTTTGGCTGTTGGCAGTACGTAAGATACATTGGCATTCTGGTCATAGGTAGTATTACGGCCTCCCTTAAAAAAGTTATCGCGCAACCTTATTTTGCCTTCCCTGTTAAGCCTTCCCGGATCTTCGTCTACCCGTGCCCGGTTGGTGGCAGTGAAATCAAAGTTGAGCGATCGGGTGAGGTCCCACCTGAAATTGTAATAACGGTCAAATGTAAAATATTTGTCGAAGGTTTCGGGAATAACGCCTTTGGGCCCGCCGACGTTACGCGCCCGGAACGCGCCGAACTGCCTGTTAACATCCGCCCTGAAACTCATCAATGTGGGACTGGGATTAAAATTAAGATCCCGTACCAGACCATACCAGGGCGATTTTGATTTAATCATTTTTTTAAACGGCTCAACAAATTTTGGTGTGGACGAATACATATACCCTAGCCCTCCACGTTGCCTTACAACCTCTTCATTTTCAATTAAGGGATTCTGGTGTTGGGCTTTCGTGTAAGAATAGCTGACATCAATGTTCTCTATGCTCCAGATCTTTAATCTTTTTCCAGTAGTGTTCACCTTTTTTACATTGGTGAAGTTTATGGTGGTGGTGTTTAAAATATCTATGGCATCTTTTCGAATAGAATCTTTAAGATTTCCCGGTGCAGCATTTATTTTATCTTTTAGCTTTATATCCAGGTCATAAGGATCGTACTCAGGCGTCATCATCGTCTGTGAAACGGCTGCATATACAGGAATGGAAATACCTGCTTTACGTGGCAGCAATTTGCCCATTTCCAGGTTAGTGGCAAGATCGAACTGAGAAAAATCTTCTCTCGATCGCTCGTTGACCCGTTGCTCAAGAGTACCGAATCCACGACTTTTTACATTTCCTGAAAATGATAAGGTACCCAGGTCGGCCAGCTTCAGGTCAACCCTGCCAAGGGCGGCATAACCGCCTTTTTCATCAATGGACGACAACCGCAGCTCATTAAACCACACTTCGGTACATATATTTTCCACCGTTTTATTTTGAACACCCATAAAGAATCCGCGTACCTCACCCAGGTTTGGATTACCCATTATGGAATAGGTCTTTCCGTCGGCATCCCTTTCATGATAATAGACATTGGGTGAACCGGTATTGTTGCGCCTTACTTTTAACGTGGTTAACCGCGCAAGGTCCAGGTCAAGCTCATTCGATTTTGGCCATATGATAGAATCTTTTAACTGGTCTAATGTTGTTCCTGTAATGCGCAGTGGTATTATAATTTCATAAAAATTGCTGATGAAATCGTTCCCAAACCGGATGATGGCATTCAGATCGCCGTTCTTCAACGTGGTGCTGCCGGCAACGCTTTCCGCATGGATGAACATCTGCAATCTGCCGTACTGGCGCAGGTCGAGGTTCAAAGTTTTAAAAACACCCCTTGCATCCTGGCTTGCAAGTGTGCATATCTGCATACTCAATGCCTGCTCGTTCTGGAGGATGTTAACGTTGTTGTTGCTCAATTGCTGTACCCTTTCTATGTCCGGTGGAATTACGTGAGGTATGGGCTTGCGTGCACTATTCTCTTCCACATTAACAGCAAGAACATTGAACGAGGTGGAGGTATTTGTGGGGATTGGCTTGTACATGCCCATGGTATCTACTAAAAATGTAAAACGGCGCCACTGATTTCTTACCAGTTCCAGCTTTGCGAAGCGGCATACGGCGGAGTCTTCAAAATCAGTCATGAACATACGCATAAAACGTATGGATTTAAAGTCGGGGATGTTACCGATTTTCTGATCGTACTGTGCAATGGGTATACGAAACAGGTACCAGCTTTCCGGTTTCGAGCCGGGCACATCAGAAGTAAACGTTTGTTTATCTGTAATAAATTTTTGCCCTACTGCAAGATTTGCCGGCGTAAGATCTACTTCATATTGAAAATATTCTTCCAGTTCGTTTAAAGTGTTATCCCGGTTAAGGTCTTCCTGGTCGGGATACAACGTGAATGCGGTAGTGATGGTAGAATTGCTTGCGGCGATGGGTGAGTTACCCTGCGGACTGTTGATATTTTTATAACGTTGCAGTATGCCCGCGCGCTGGTTATCATAATCGGCATCGCGGTAATTTTTAAAATCGTCGTTAGAGGGGTCTCTCAGCGCATCCTGGTAAACTTTTGAATTGACGCCAAAATTGTTCCGTAACTGCGTCAGGTAATCCTGGAATTTTATTGCTTCCGCGGCGTCGTCCAAACCATCAAATCCAACATCCTGAAAAGGCCGGTCGGTGGGGTCGTTGCTAAAGGCTTGTGTTACCTGTATAGGGTTGGAAGGAACCGTGCCCCATTTCGACGTGGCATCAACGCCTGCCTGGATGTTCGGTGTGGGCAGCCCGTTCTCAAAAAACCTTCTTCCGTCACGCAGCACATCTTCCGAAATATTACCCAGGTTGAAATATAATTTTCCACCGGAACTGCTTGGATTGGTAATAAAGGGGTCCTGCATCCAGAATTCGATAAACTCTACGTTGCCTGTTTCAAAATCTACCTGGTCAAGGGCACGCATGATGCCGCCCCAGCGCCTTTTAGGATTTAGCAATTTGCCATTTGCATCCAGGCTTCCCTGGCGTGCGTCATAATTATATGGGCCTTTATCCGTAGGGTAATAAGCCAGATCGAAAGTTACCAGTTGGGCCTGACCAAATTCGGGAGTTTTTGCCGGAAAAAGTTTTTGCTGGTTCAGGGCATGTATGCGCGGATCGGTAAAATAGGGAACTCCTAAATCTTTCACCGGATTGTTGGTACCGCGATAGTCCTGTAAATTAGGTTCGATATTGTACCAGGCAATTTTTGCACGGTTGTAACCATAAGCAAGATCATCAGATAAAACTGCTTCTGGAAAAAGTTGCGGGGTAGACGCAAGTGACCAGCTAATGAGTGGAAAGCGAACATCAATGCTGTTACGTGTTCCTTCAAAGTCATCAATATATACCAGGCCGGCACTGCCTTTACCTATCTGCGGCGGATGCCCCGGTTTCAAGATAGCCGCCTCACCATAAGCGGTAATCGTGCTCATTTCGTTGGTATTGTAAAAGGGCAGCTTATCCAGCCACCGCGTTAATTTCGGAAATTCGGAACGGTAACTGAAGTCCAGGCCGTACATGGTGTTGCGGATAGGGTCTTCATTATAATTCATCTTGGTAAAAAAGGGCCGTTCGCCGAGCCTCACCATAGAGCCGCCAAAAGACAGTGATTCTTTCGCAGTATTCTTTGCCAGATAGTCCAGCCTCAAGCCCAAAAAGTTTCTTTGCTGAATTCCTACGCCGGCATTGTTTTCAAACTGTACATTTACCGGCACGCCTGAATTGGTGATTGCCTGGTTGATCACTTTTACGGTTCCCAGGTTGTAATCCACCGTATAGTCCACACCTTCCACCAAAGCCCTGCCTCCTGCCGTAACCGTTACAGAACCCTGGGGAACATTAAAAGCATTTAACGAAATATCAGCGGTAGACTGGCCTTTGGCTGTTCCACTGATAATAAAACGATCGAGGTTGGCGTAGGTTTTTGCTATCTCCTTTATCGTATCATACAAAGGATAATAAATATACTTGTTTTTTATATCGGTAGTAGACCCGGCAAATGCGATGTTTTCAAGGTCTCTTCCGAAAGGTTCCAGCAAAGGAAAGATGATTCTGGCCTGGCTCGATATCACCGTAAATCCTTCAATATAGTCAAAGACGCCATCCGGCTGGGGATCACGCTGGTTATTCAACCTGTCAAGGTTTAATACAGAAATTAATGGAACACCGGATTTTGACCCTTCAGGCAGGTAACGTTTTTGGCCCAGACTTGGCTCCTCATACAACACATTCAGTTTAAAATCGGTAGGCTGAACGCTGGAAAGATAACTGTTATCTGTTGTCTTCAGGGCGTATACGTTTTTCATCATGAGGTCCCAAATTGGCAGGTTAGGCCTTTGTGAAGTAGCTTTCAATAATTTAAGGAAAATAACTTTCTGGTTGCCCGACTGCACCAGGGTAGTATCGGGAGCCACGTCCTGTGAAAACTCGCCTACCTGATAAATCTTGCCGTTGTAGCTGTACTGGTAGTCTACACCTAATATTTCATCTGATTGCAATGGCTGGTTTAAAGAGAGGAATCCAATCTGTGGATTATAAAAATAATCAGACGGACTCAATTTACGCGCGAAGGTTTTTTCAAAATCCTGCACAGGTCGTAATCCTAACGAATTCAACTGCGTGGTTACAAAAGAAGAACTACGGCTGCCGGGATTGTTAACGATCTTTCTATACAGGTCATTGGCATCGTTAAACGGGTATTCAAGATTCGTTTGAGGGTTGATCACCGGCGGTTGCTGGAAAGGCGTTTTCTCTCCCAGGTCCATCAATGCCACAATATCCCTGGTGTCGGTAGTAGAACCGTTCCTGTTGGTTACCCAAACTTCCAACCGCAAAATCTGCACAAGAGAATTTACTGCCGGCAGGTTGCCCATGGCGGTGTTATAGTTTTTTCTGAAATATTGAGATAGTAAAAAGTGCCGGTTTTCTTCGTAGTCGTCTGCTTTAAGCTCAAAGATCGAGGTTGCCGAGCCGCCCTGCAGTCCCAGCGATTGCCGCTGAGCGCGTTGGTTGGCAAGGACGCCGGTGACAAATAATTTACCGAACTGCAACTGCGTTTTCAAACCAAACAACGATTGTGCTCCGGGTATCAGCGAGCCTTTTGAGGAGAACGATACATTTCCGGCTTCTATACGTTTGATGATCTCATCGTTGGTTCCGGAATAATCAAGCTTCAGTTGGTTCTCGAAATCGAAAGTTGCTGCGGTATTGTAGTTGATGGGCAGTTTGAGTTTATCACCGATGTTGGCAATAACGCTTAAGTTAGCGTCTTCTTTGAAATCGAAGTTGCCGTTTTTGCGGGCCCGTTCGGGTAATGTTGGATTCTTAACATTTTGTCCCTCGTAACCGGCGGTGATGTCTACATTACCCTGCGGCCTGATCTCGATTTTACCGTTGCCAAAGATGCGGTTGAATAAATTATCGGTGATAGATAATTTGGGCTTAACCAGTTTTTTATTGAGTCCGCTTAATATGTTGGAACGCTTTTTAAAGTAGTCGGCATCCTGCTTTGCGGCCACAATGCGCATGTATTCATCGAAGGTTAGATAGGTAGGTTTGCGGTAGTAGAAATTACCGATCTTTTCTACGATATTATAGTGCTTTGTTACGGGATCGTATTCGATAGAGTCAGTGAAGTTGGAAGGGTCTTTCAAGTCAAAAGCATTTCTTCCGGGGTTGGAAACCTTGTCTCCTCTTCTGTCCTGAAGCGGGAACTTTAATGTATCGGTGCTTTTAACGGGTTTTGTGGTATCCTGAAATTTATTGTTTGCCTTAGCAGTAATAAAGTACAGCAACGCTGCCACGCACAAAATTGTTGCACGAAAAATATTGGTGAGAGATTGAATCAAGTCTTTTTTCCCAGTTAGTTAGGTAGAAATAAAGGGTCAATAGGCCTATAATATTTTTAATGCTTTTTTGATAATGTCTTCCACTTTTTCAGTGCCGGTTCCGGAAGCGAGAACTTTTCTTACTGCCTGCTCTGCCGCAGGCCTTGCAATACCTAATGATATCAATGCATTTAACGCATCCTGGTCTGTTGTATTGTCAACATTGATAGAAATATTTGCTTCCGTTGACTGCTTGCTCAGTTTGTCCCTGAGTTCCAGAATGATGCGTTCTGCCGATTTCTTCCCGATGCCTTTTATAGACTCCAGCAATTTCGCATTACCCTGAACGATAGCGCGGGCTATTTCATCAGGCTTCATGGAAGACAACATCATTCGTGCGGTAGATGCCCCCACTCCGCTGATGCTGATCAGTTTAAGAAACATATCTTTCTCCGCCACTGCAAAAAATCCGTATAAAGTATGGGCATCTTCTTTAATATGCAGGAATGTGTATAACAATCCCTGATCAAGCGCTTCAATATCTGAGTAAGTATTTAAACTTATATGTACCTCGTAGCCTACGCCATTTACATCAACATGCACTACGGCAGGCGTCTTGTAAACAAAGGATCCCTTCACATACGCGATCATGATTGCGAATGTAAGCAGGATTTTCAGGATTGGAAATAATTCTCCATATTTTGAAGCAGGATTCTCAGGATTAGAAATTATTTACAGAATCTTGAAGCAGGGTTATCAGGATAAAAAAGCAATTCAAAATCTTTTATCAAAATTCTGTAAATAATTTCTAATCCTGAGAATCCTGCTTCAAATACTGCTTCAAAATTCTGTGAATTATTTCCAATCCTGAGAATCCTGCTTATTTTTATAAAATTTTAATAAAACACAACGATCAGAATGAGTCAAAAGATTACAGCCGCTATCACTGCCGTAGGAGGTTTTGTTCCCGACGATAAACTTACCAATGCCGATCTGGAAAAGATGGTTGATACCAACGACGAATGGATAAGAACCAGGACTGGCGTGTTGGAAAGAAGGATATTAAAAGGAGCAGGAAAAGCCACTTCCGACCTGGGCGCACCGGCTGTGCTGGACC
>CAXTDO010000071.1:9013-13530 GCA_964242315.1 uncultured Flavihumibacter sp. | reverse complement strand
GTGTTTTTTTAACCACGGAGGAAAAGCCGAGGTAGCACGGAGGTCCACGGAGGAGTTTCCTCCGTGGACCTCCGTGCTACCTCGGCTTTTCCTCCGTGGTTAAAAAAAATGTTTGAATCGCATAATTGTTATTGCCTCAGCAGCTTCGCAGCATCCTTTGCAAAATACGTTGCAATCATATCGGCGCCGGCTCTTTTGATAGCGGTAAGCGTTTCAAGAATTGCTCTATTTTCATCCAGCCAGCCCATTTTAGAAGCTGCTTTAATCATTGCGTATTCTCCGCTGATGTTATAGGCACTAACGGGGATGGTTACGTTGTTCTTTATATCCCTGATGATGTCAAGATAAGCCAGTGCCGGTTTTATCATTACAATGTCTGCACCTTCTTCAATATCCATCAGCGTTTCTTTGATTGCTTCGGTACGGTTTGCATAATCCATCTGGTATGTTTTTTTGTCGCCGAAGCCGGGAGCACTGTCAAGCGCATCGCGGAACGGGCCATAAAAACAGGAAGCGTATTTGGCGCTGTAGCTCATAATGCCTGTTTTTGTAAAACCGGATTCTTCCAAAGCCTTACGGATGGCGGCGATGCGGCCATCCATCATATCACTGGGTGCTACAAAGTCGGCGCCCGCTTCCGCATGACTCACACTCATCTTTGCCAGCACTTCCACAGTGGCGTCATTTACAATTTCATTCCCTTCCACAATACCGTCATGCCCGTATGAAGAGAAAGGGTCCAGGGCCACATCAGTCATAATCAGCATCTCAGGACAGGCATCTTTGATGGCACGTATACTGCGTTGCATAAGACCATCAGGGTTAAGCGCTTCGGTTCCCTTGTTATCTTTCAAGTCATCTTTGCATTTTATAAAAAGAAGCACCGATCTCAATCCCAGCGACCAAAGCTCTTTCACTTCTTTCACCGTATTGTCTATGCTTCTACGGTAATAATTAGGCATGGAAGCAATTTCTTCCTGAATATTCTCACCTTCAACGATAAACAGCGGCACAATAAAATCATTGGTAGTTAGTACTGTTTCGGCTACCAAAGCCCTGATGGCAGGCGATTGACGCAGGATGCGGTTTCTTTTATGTAAAATCATTTTATAATATGGGGTATTAAATATACTTATTCGTTTATCCAGTCTCTCGGTTTCAGGTATTCAGCTAACGCCGCTTCAGGGCTGCCGGGTACAGGCTGATAATTATATTCCCATCTTGCTCTTGGTGGCAGGCTCATTAAAATGCTTTCTGTTCTTCCGTTTGTTTTTAATCCGAACAGCGTTCCGCGATCATGAATGAGGTTGAATTCTACGTATCGTCCGCGCCGGATCTCCTGCCATTTTTTTTCAGGTTCACCGAATGTGAGGTCCTTTCTTCTGGCTACAATCGGGGTGTAAGCTTCAAGAAATGAATTGCCATTGGCTTTTTGCAGTTCTAACAATTGCATTGCTTCTTCATCGTTCTTTGGTCGCAGGTAGTCGTAAAAAATCCCACCGATTCCCCGTGCTTCGTTATTACGATGCCTGTTTACAAAATACTCATCACAGTGCTGTTTGTATTTGGGATAACGGTATTTATCAAACTGATCAAGCGTTTTCTTCAGCGTAGTATGAAAATGCTTTCCATCTTCTTTAAAAATGTAGTGGGGGGTAAGGTCTGTTCCTCCGCCAAACCAGGTATCAATGGTATTTCCTGTGCTATCATACATTTCAAAATAACGCCAGTTGGCATGAACGGTTGGAACGAATGGATTTGTTGGATGAATGACCAGTGATAACCCGCAGGCAAAAAAATTATTTTCACTAACAGCGAAGGCCTGCTGCATGGTTTCCGGTAATTTACCATGCACCATTGAAATGTTTACTCCGCCTTTTTCAAACACACCACCATCTGAAATTATTCTTGACACACCTCCACCGCCTTCAGGCCGTTCCCACTTGTCTTCTATAAAAGAAGCTTTACCATCAATTTTTTCAAGTTCATGGCAGATAACATCCTGCAACGATATAATATAATTCGAAAATGATTCTTTAATATTCATTTGATACAGTAGGGTCTGTTACAAGCGAGTATTCTTTTACTGCATCAACAAAAGCTCTGGCATGATCAACGGGAACATTAGGCAGTATGCCATGGCCGAGGTTGGCAATATACCGCCGGGTTCCAAAAGCATCTATCATTTCATGAACTGATCTTTTTATAGAACTGACAGGTCCTAATAACCTTGCCGGATCGAAGTTGCCTTGCAGCGTTACGTTTTCACCGGCAAAAGTACGGGCAAGCTTTGGTGGTATACACCAGTCTACACCTAACCCATTCGCACCGGTGGCGCTCATGGCTTCCAGCGCAAACCAGGCACCTTTGGCAAAGATGATGGTAAGGCAATCATCTTTCAACGCTTTAATGATCTGCCTTATATATTGTAAAGAAAATTCTTCAAAATCAGCCGGACTCAGCAGTCCTCCCCATGAATCAAATACCTGAACCACATCGGCACCGGCTTTTGCCTGGCCTTTAAGATATGCAATGGTGGTATCGGTAATCATTTGCAGTAAGCGATGAGCCGTCTCAGGCTGGGTAAAACAAAATTCCTTTGCTTCATCAAAAGTTTTAGATCCTTTACCCTGAACCATATAACATAAAAGCGTCCACGGTGCGCCGGCAAAGCCTATCAGCGGTACACGGCCAGCCAAAGTTTTCTTCGTAAGCGCCAACGCGTCAAATACATATCCCAGCGTTTCATTAACATTGGGAACCCGTAATTTATCGATGTCAGCATATTGTTTAATGGGGTCGGGCAATAAGGGACCTTTGCCTTCAATCATTTGCACTTCCATTCCCATTGCCTGTGGCACTACCAGTATATCTGAAAAAATAATTGCAGCGTCTACGCCTACCTGTTCTACCGGCTGAATGGTTATTTCAGTGGCCAGCTCAGGGATCTGGCAGCGTTCGAAGAAAGAATATTTTTCTTTCAGCTTCATATAGTCAGGCAGGTAGCGACCGGCCTGGCGCATCATCCATACCGGCGGACGCTCTACATATTCACCTCTCAATGCCTTTAACAGCAGGTCATTTTTTAATGTGTTCATTGGTACGATTTAATTGCGCAAAGTGATCAATTGATTTTTCCACCAGGTTTTTCTTGCCGGGGTAATCGCTGGTAATAATTTCATTATCGCTGTGTTGCCTGAGACAGGCTGCTGTAGTGGATCCTATGGCAAAAAGAATGGTTTGTTCTGAGACGGTGTTTAGTGAAAAAAAACTTTCCACCGCACTCGGACTGAAAAAGAGGATACCGTCATAATCTTTCTCTGTTTTTTTAGAAACAGGTATCGTTTTATATACAATAATTTCTTCCAGGGCTATATTATGAGCTGCTAATTTATGTGGTAACTCATCTCTTCTTAAATCACCACAAAAAAATATAAGCGATTTTTCTTCATTCATTATTATTTTATCAGCAAGCGATGAAGCATTGTCAGTGTCGCTTATGATGCTACTCTGAGGAAAATGTTGGCTGATAACATTTTTCGTGGCGGTTCCAAGCGAATAAATATTCCACTGCGGTTGTGTTCCTGATAAGTAATCAGCTACTGCGTCAGCGGCATTCATGCTTGTAAATACTACCGGTAACGACTGAATAAAAATTTCGTTGATGCGCTTCTTTACATCAGCATTTTTAACAGGCTCCGTTCTTATAAAAGATATGGAATCGATTTCAATGTTATTGGCAATTGCCTGTGCGATCAGCGATTGCTCCAGTGGCCTGGTGCTTAATATCGTAAACTTTTTATCAGGCATACTGAATGTTATCTGCTATTTGCTGACCACCCTTAATCAGTAGTTCTTTAGCGGCTACAATACCGGTTTCATTTGCCTGGTTCAATGAAACTGTTTTTTCTATTTCCACTTTATTTTTTCCGTCGGGAGAAAGTATGTTGCCTCTGAAGTATATTTCTTTATCCTGTAATTCAGCTAAAGCGCTGATAGGAGTAGAGCAGCCTCCCAATAAAGTTTTTAGAAAGTCTCTTTCAATTTTTGTACACAACGCTGTGTCAGCATCATTAAACTGTTGACAATATTCAAGGGTTTGTTCATCGTTTTTACGGCACACTACCATTATGGCGCCCTGCGCCGGAGCCGGCAACATCCAGTCTATAACCATACTATTAGCAGGGCGGAGGTTGATGCGTTCAACGCCTGCCTGTGCAAAAATGGCGGCATCCCAATTTTCTGTTGTTATTTTTTTTAAGCGGGTGTTTATATTGCCACGTAAATTATGAAGCTGATGATGAGGGTATCTGTGAAGCCATTGTGCCCGGCGGCGGATGCTGCTGGTAGCAATGTTGGCACAATAATCATCAAGATTCAGGAAGTCGCCGGTAGTTTTAAATACCAGTAGATCACTAACAGCACCTCTCTCCAGAACGGCAGCCTGTGAAATACCCATTGGTAATTGTGTAGGCACATCTTTCATGGAGTGCACGGCAATATCGATTTTATTATTG
>CAXTDO010000071.1:0-9003 GCA_964242315.1 uncultured Flavihumibacter sp. | reverse complement strand
AAGTATCTCCTTTATAAACAAAAATGTCCTTATAGTTTGCGCGCTCTAATACAGCAGCGTTCACAAGTCCTTTTGCCATTTGCGTAGGCACATCTTTCATGGAATGTACGGCAATATCAATTGCGCCTTCCAATAACGCGATATCAAGGCTGCGGGTAAATATTCCACGAACGCCCATTTCATATAGAGGCGTTTTCAGATCAATATCACCATCGCTTTTGATATAGACCAGTTTGGAGTCAATGCCCTGCTGTTTCAATAAATTCAATACATTGGTAGCCTGCCACACCGCAAGCTGGCTTTCCCTGGTGCCGATCTTTATCACGCTTTCCATGATGGCTTAATTTGAACCTGTTGCCATGAATTCATTGATGGCTTCTATATAATGACAACCTCTCTGGTTTTGTTCACGCATTTTTAACGCCATAACATTGATCACCTGCTGTATTTTTTCTGTGTAAACCGGTGTAAGAGTTGAAGCAGTGATAGGAAAGAAGAGTCCGCAGGTAGTAATTTCCTGTAACTTGGTTTTGACCGCTTTCAACACAGGAACATGTTTCCGCATATCGTTCCATGCAAGAAATTCCTGAATATGAGTATTGATGATTGCCTTAGCCATGGGTACCGCAGCTTCTCTTTTTCTGATAGTGTCATCTTTTATTTTCGACAATTCATCAATAGTAACCAATCTAATGTTTGGCAGCTCTCCAGCGCCCTCTTCAACATTGTACGGTACAGAAAGATCAATAATTAATTTGTCACCGGTATTTTTAAGATCAGCTTTTGATATTACAGGGTTACTGGCATTGGTAGCTACAATAATAATATCCGCCTGTTGAATATGCAAAGCCGCGCTATCAGGATGAGCATACTGTACATTAAGCTCTTTTGCCAGCGCTGAAGCTTTACTGGGAGTGCGGTTGATAAGCGTTATGTTAGTTGTTTGAAGATAATCAACAAGATTTTTACAGGTGTTGCTTCCTATCTTGCCAACACCTAACAGTACTATTTTCTTTTCAGGAATTTTAGTGATGTTTTGTTTAATATATTGAATTGCTGCAAAGGAAACCGAAACAGTACCGCCACTTAAAGATGTCTGATTCCTAATCATTTTAGAGCACTGCAACACGATGTTCACCAGCCTGTCGGCATAAGCATCGATACAGTTGTGATGCTTTGCAAACTTAACAGACTGCTTTATCTGGCCAACAATCTCATAATCACCCAGTATCTGGGAATCCAATCCGGCGCCTACATTAAAAAAGTGTTGAACAGCATGCATGCCTTTTTTTATATAAGCCAGTTCCTCAAAAGTTTCCACATCTCCTGCTGTTTGCGAGCATAGCAAATGAATCAATTGAGATGGGTTTTCCGCAAAACCATAAATCTCAGTGCGATTACAGGTTGAAAGAACAAATACGTCGTTGATACCATATAATGGAGCCACTGCCAGTAAACTTGCATATTGATCTGTATTTATTGCAAACTGGCCGCGGATGGCAGCATCCGTTTTTTTGTAATTTATTCCCGCGGTATAAAAATTTGTTATGTCCTTACTATTGGTTCCTAGCATATAACAGTTCTCATGGCTGAATGCAAAAGTAGCGGGCAAGTTACCAACAAAAAAAAGGTTTCCGTCATTTGAATGTCATATTATAATGAGATGCATACTTTTAAAGATAAGACATGTTGAAAGCCTAATGAATAGTAACATTTAATATTAGGAGTGATTTATTAACTAACTGCATATACTTTTGCAGACTTTAATCAGGATTATGGAAAATAAAAAAGGGATTGTATTAATGAACCTTGGTTCGCCGGATTCTACTGAGTTGAAAGATGTTAAGCGATACCTTATGGAATTCCTGATGGATGAAAGGGTGATCGATTACCCTTATATTTTTAGAAAGATACTGGTAGGAGGAATTATAGTGCCTTTTCGAACTGCGAAGTCTGCGGCAGCATATAAAACAGTGTGGACAAAGGAAGGCTCACCATTAATAGTAATTACCAAAGAATTGCAAAAGTTGCTGCAGCAGCAGGTAGAAGAACCGGTTGAAATTGCCATGCGTTATGGCAATCCATCCATGAAAAGCGCTTACGATTCACTTGTAAAAAAAGTTCCTGATTTAGAGGAGGTGATTGCTATTCCTATGTATCCGCATTACGCTATGTCGAGCTATGAAACTGCTGTGGAACATGCAAAAGAGGTACACAAAAAAGGGAAATATCCTTTTAAGTTAAGCTTTGTAAAGCCATACTTTGATAACACAGATTATATCACGGCAATGAAGGAAAACATCAGGCCGTACCTGCAACAGGACTATGATCATATCTTATTCAGCTATCACGGAATACCCAGGCGGCACATTCTGAAAGCTGATGATACCGGCTCACATTGCCTCAAAACAGAAAATTGCTGTGAGGTTGCTTCACCGGCACATGCACACTGCTACCGGCATCAATGCCTTACTACCATGAAAATGGTAACAGAAGGTTTGAATATTCCATCTGACAAATTCAGCTACTCTTTTCAATCGAGGTTAGGAAGTGAAGAGTGGCTCAAGCCTTATACCGATTTTCGTTTGAGAGACTTCCCCGGCGAAGGTGTAAAAAAACTACTGGTGGTTTGTCCGGCTTTTGTAAGCGATTGCCTGGAAACCCTGCAGGAAATTGAAATGGAAGGCAGGCATACCTTCATGGAAGCCGGCGGAACATCTTTTACACAGATACCCTGTCTTAATGTGCATCCATTATGGGCACTTGCTCTGAAAAAATGGATTGAAGAGGGGGGAAGACCTATAAGGTTTTAAAAACCTTATAGGCCTTAAGAGGAGGAAACAACCTGTATTCCAGACCTATAAGGTTTTAAAACCTTATAGGTCTTCCCCTGAACCAATAACACTTCATCATGTACAACTATATCAAAGCCCTTCACATCATTTTCATCGTTACCTGGTTCAGCGGTTTGTTTTATATTGTAAGACTATTCATCTATAACACCGAGGCAGGAGATAAGGACGGCATCGAAAAAAAAATATTAAGAGATCAATTCGCTATAATGATCCGGAGATTATGGTTTGGTATTACCTGGCCTTCGGCAGTACTGACACTGATTTTTGGAATCTGGATGTTGTATCTATATGGTTCTATCCCTACCTGGCTATGGATAAAGCTCGGCTTTGTGCTTGGGTTGTTTTTATATCATTTTTCATTGCACCGCATTTTCAAACAACAGATGAATGGCGTATTCATGTATTCCTCCCAGCAGCTAAGGATATGGAATGAAGTGGCTACTATTTTTCTATTGGTAATTGTTATGTTGGTAGTAGTAAAACAGGGCATCAGTGTTTTATGGGGTTTGCTTGGCCTGTTTATATTTATAATTGTATTAATGACTGCTATAAAAATTTATAAAACAATTCGAAGAAATAATGCTTAATATGGCGTCTAGCATTGTCATATTATTGTAAAATTTTAATGTACGACAACTATATGATGGTTCTACTACGATACTAGTAGAACTTTGATGAATCATTATCATGTATAACATCCGCCTGACTTTATTGGTATTGTTTAATTTGCTTGCTATTGTTATAAAAGCGCAGGTAAGAGATTCCAGTTCGGTAAAAGAACTGGATAATGTTGTAATAACAGCAACACGCAGTGAAGGCAAACTGGGTAATATAGCTATTCCTACACAGTTGATAACTTCACAGATGATTAAAGCAACCGGTTCCTTAAGGTTGCAGGATATATTGCAGGAGCAGACAGGCTTAACAGTAGTAAACAGTCCCCTGGGAATATCACTTGCAGGATTTCCCAATATATTCGGAGCAGGCATTCAGATGCAGGGACTCGACCCTGCCTACACACTGATAATGATAGATGGCGAACCTCTTGTAGGACGTAATGCAGGCATTTTAAAACTCGGCCGTGTTGCTGTTGGAAACATTAAACAGATAGAGATCGTAAAAGGCCCTTCATCCAGTTTATACGGAGCCGACGCCATGGCCGGTGTAATAAATATCATCACAGAAAAACCTGTTAAAGAAACAGTTGATGCCCAGCTTCAATATGCTTCTAACCATACACTCAGTATGTCGGCTAACTATTCTAACAGAATTAATAAAACAGCTATTCAGCTTTTTGCAAACAGGTATTCCACCTCAGGTTATGATCTTGATAAAAATATTTATGGTAAAACCGTAGACCCGTATACTGATAATTCTTATGCATTAAAACTTACACAGTACATTTCTACCAACGCTCAGTTTATCGCTACTGCGCGCTTTTTCGGCGAACGGCAATCTAATAATTATCTTGTAGGCAGTCAGACTGCACAGCAAATTATTACTGGCACTACGAAAGAAAGAGACTGGGGCGTCAACCTTCAGTATATTCAGCAGCTAAAGAAGTCTGTTAAGCTTACTTCACGTGTATACTTTAACCGGTATTCCAACAACTCCGATGTATTTGTGCAGAAAACCAATCTGCCGTACGACGCATTACGTTTTCTGCAACAGATAGTAAAGCCTGAAATCCAGGTTGAAAAAACGGGTGATCATTCTAAATTTATTTCAGGTGCAGGGTTCATTGCAGAGTCTGTAGACGCATGCCGCTACGATAGCAAACATAATTTTACAACGCTGTATTTATTCTCCCAGGAAGAATGGGCAATTTCAAAAAGATATAACCTTATTGCCGGTGTACGGCTTGATAAAAGAAATGATTTTGACTGGCGGGCCAGCCCGAAACTGGCATTAAGTGGTAAAATAAATGACAAGATTTTTTTGAGCGCCTCTGTTGGTTTAGGTTATCGTACGCCGGATACAAGGCAGTCTTACGCACTTTTCACCAATACATCGGTTGGCTATAGCTTGTTAGGCGCTGAAGTTTTAGAAGAAGCTTTACAGAAAATGAAACAGGAAGGGCAGATTGACCCATCAATCAATACATCTGTATATAATAGTAATGGCGCGGCGCTTAAAGCAGAAACTTCAGTAGGAGCAAACCTGGGAATACGTTATACTCCGTTTGCGCAACTTCTCGTTAACGTAAATATTTTTAGAAATGACATGAAGCATCTGATTGACAGGTTTACTTTACCGTTTAACAAAACCAACGGACAGTTAATCTACAGTTACCACAATGTAAATAAGGTTTATACAGAAGGATTATCTGTTGATGCTTCATGGAATATAAGTAATCATTTTACAGTGTCAGGCGGATACCAGTTTCTTATTGCGAAAGACAAAGATGTAATTAACGGTATCAAACAAAATAAATACTATAAAAGAGATCCGGTAACTTTTAAAACCGACCTGGTTACGCTTAAAGATTACGGCGGATTATTGTATAGATCAAAGCATGCCGCCAGTTTGAAGCTGCTGTATACTTCTGCAAAATCTGGTTTCTCGGGGTGGTTACGTGTTAACTATACGGGAAGATATGGTTACACCGAAACAAATGGCAGTGGCGTGCTTGATGGCGACAGCGAGTATGAACCCGGGTTTTTTCTGTGTAACCTTACAGTCAGCAAACGCCTTCTTGCAAACCTTGAATTACAGGCTGGAATAGAAAATATATTCAATTACAAGCAGCCATTCCTCATGCCCAATCTTGCCGGCAGAATATTTTTTTTAAACCTGAATATAAATTTTGATAAAATTCTACATGTAAAAAAGCAAAAAATATGAAGAAGAGATGTTTATTATTGTTTGCGTCCACTGCTGTTCTCGTTTCGATGTCCTGTAAAAAAGATAGTGACGTAGTGCAACAACCGGCAAAGGAAAATACCACTACTATTAAGGTGAATTTCAGTGCTCCGGCTTATACGTTATTTAGTTTCAAAAATAATGCAGTGGTTGCCAATACAGATTCTGTTAGCGCCAACTGGGATTTTGCCTTGAGATTGACCACCTTTAAGGTCAATAGTAATGCCAGCGGACCAGGAGCGGCAGGTGTTATCATGCAAGATGGAATTTTTGATAACATTACTACAGCTCCGTCATCAGGTTATGCCTATGATACTGCTACCAATAAGTTTGCGATAAAAGACGGAACCTGGTATGATTACAATACTACAACCCACTCTTTTGTTCCCAAAGCAGGCAAGATTTTTATATTTCGTACTGCAGATAACAGATACGCAAAAATGGAAATTTTAACAACCACCTACGATCCGTTTGTAGGAACTACCCCGGAGAAGATCAATTATACCATAAGATTTGTATACCAGGCAGATGGCTCGACATCATTGAAAAAGTAAAGGGGGTAAGAATACCCCCTTATTTAACCCCTAAACCCTAAACCGTAGAAAAAGTTTTCTTATATAGATTTACAAGAATAATTTAAGTGCTGCGAATTAATTAGCATTCATAAATTATGCCAAGATATCCTTCGCACTTTTTTTAGCCACGGAGGAAAAGCCAAGGTGCCACGGAGGTCCACGGAGGAAACTTCTCCGTGGACCTCCGTGGCACCTTGGCTTTTCCTCCGTGGTTAAAAAAACACTTACAAGGTTAGCTGCTACAATTCTATGCGTAATCTCATGCAAGTAGTAGCTTTGCAGACATTTTTAAGATTAGGAATATTATGTCAGCTAAATACAAAGAATTTTCGCAGTTAAACCTGCCTTCCATCGAGCAGGAGGTGCTTGCGCAATGGGAAGCATCACAGACTTTTGAGAAGAGTGTTGAAATAAGAGAAGGAGCAATTCCATTTATATTTTATGAAGGTCCCCCAAGTGCAAACGGCTTACCGGGTATTCACCATGTAATATCAAGAACTTTAAAGGACCTGGTGTGCAGGTATAAAACAATGCAGGGTTTTCAGGTTAAAAGAAAAGGCGGATGGGATACGCATGGCTTACCTGTTGAACTGGGTGTTGAAAAACTACTGGGAATAACCAAGGAAGACATCGGCAAAAAAATATCTATTGAAGAATACAACCAGCGATGCAGGGAAGAAGTGCTGAAATATAAAGACAAGTGGGACGAACTAACGCTTAAAATGGGTTATTGGGTTGATTTACAAAATCCATATATAACTTTTGAAAACAAATATGTTGAGTCGTTATGGTGGAGCCTCAAGACCTTGCATCAGAAAAAATTGTTGTACAAAAGTGTAAGCATCCAGCCTTATTCTCCGGCTGCCGGCACAGGTCTGAGCTCGCACGAGCTAAACCAGCCCGGTACTTATAAAGATGTGAAAGATACCTCTGTGGTGGCGATGTTCAAAATCACAGACACTGAACAGTCGTCGTTTTTATATGATAAAATTGATGCTTCAGTCCCGGAAATATTTTTTATGGCATGGACAACTACTCCCTGGACATTGCCTGCCAATCTGGGATTAACTGTAGGGCCTAATATTGAGTATGCGTTAGTGAAAACTTTTAATCCTTATACACACCTTCCGGTTAATGTAATTCTTGCAACCGCTCTGGTACACAAATATTTTAAACCTGAAGCTGAAAACAACGATTTTGAAGGTTACAAGGAAGGTGATAAACTCCTGCCCTGGCAAGTATTGTCGTCTTTTAAGGGTGCCGAATTGAACGGACTTACTTACGAGCAACTGCTTCCTTTTGAAGCAAATACTCCTGAGAAATCAGGAGGAAATCCGTTCAGGGTGATAACAGGCGATTTTGTAACTACCGAAGATGGTACTGGAATAGTTCATACCGCTCCTGCATTTGGTGCCGATGACTACAAGGTTGGACAAAAAAACGGACTGGGCATACTGGTGCTGGTTGACCGGGAAGGGAAATTTGTGGACGGACTCGGGGAATTTAGTAACCGTTTTATCAAAAATTACAAAGACGCTCCCGATTACACCGATGTAAATGTAGATATCAGCGTAAAACTGAAAAAAGAGAACCGGGCTTTTAAAGTAGAAAAATACGAACACAGCTATCCCCACTGCTGGCGAACAGACAAACCGGTTATTTATTATCCTCTTGACGCATGGTTTATAAAAACAACCGCTGTTAAAGACAGGATGGTAACGCTAAATAAAACCATAAACTGGAAACCGGCTGCTACGGGTACCGGCAGATTTGGCAACTGGCTTGAAAATATGGTAGACTGGAATTTAAGCAGGAGCCGGTTCTGGGGAACGCCCCTCCCTGTTTGGAGAACCGAAGACGGAAATGAAGAGATATGCATTGGCTCCATCGATGAGTTGAACGCAGAAATAAGAAAGGCAAATGAAGTGCTTGGCGGTGACGTAAATAAAAATTACCTGCATGAAGGCATCCTTGATCTTCACAAACCCTATGTGGATGAAATAGTGCTGGTATCCGATTCAGGAAAACCCATGCACAGGGAACCGGATCTGATTGACGTTTGGTTCGACAGTGGCGCAATGCCTTTCGCCCAATGGCATTATCCATTTGAGAATAAAGAATTGCTGGAATCCGGCAAGGCTTTCCCGGCTGATTTCATAGCGGAGGGTGTTGACCAAACCCGTGGCTGGTTTTATACCCTGCATGCTTTAGGCGTGATGCTGTTTGATAGTGTTGCTTATAAGTCGGTAGTATCCAACGGATTGGTATTGGATAAGAGTGGCAACAAAATGAGTAAACGCCTGGGAAATGTTGTAAACCCTTTTGAAACTATTGCCAAATTCGGAGCCGATGCCACCAGGTGGTACCTAATCACCAATGCTTCTCCCTGGGATAATCTTAAGTTCGACCCCGAAGGAATCAAGGAAATACAAAGAAATTTTTTCGGAACCTTGTATAACTCCTATCAGTTTTTCGCCTTATATGCAAATGTGGATTCTTTCAGTTTTCAGGAAGCTTATATCCCAATAAATGAAAGAGCAGAAATAGACCAGTGGATCATTTCTTCTCTTCATTCCTTAATAAAGAAAGTAACCGCCGATTTCGATCAGTACGAGCCCACATTGGCAGGACGTTCCATTGAGGATTTTTTAGACAGGCATTTAAGCAACTGGTATGTACGCCTGTGTCGCCGCCGCTTT
This sequence comes from uncultured Flavihumibacter sp., assembly GCA_964242315.1. GTDB lineage: Bacteria > Bacteroidota > Bacteroidia > Chitinophagales > Chitinophagaceae > JADCRZ01. The sequence continues at coordinate 12 of CAXTDO010000071.1, read as the reverse complement.
TGGAAGGGCGAG
>CAXTDO010000070.1:0-13588 GCA_964242315.1 uncultured Flavihumibacter sp. | reverse complement strand
CTGTTGGCGCGCTTCAACGAAAACTTTGATGAACTGAGCTTATTGAAATCGGGCTTTAGCGCCGATGCAGCTTCTGCTTCGGAAACCTCCCTTAGAGATCAGCAGGTGTTAATTGAAGACAAGTCGGCATTTTTACGCAATTATATCAGGGTGAGCCGCGACCGTAGCCATGCTTTTAATTATACCACCAGATACGGCAACACCGAAAGTTTTTGGGATACCGAAAATCTTTCAGGGCTCGAAGTAAGAACCGGCAGGAAATTAGGGATCGATACCGTAAAACGAAGAAAACTGTTACAGCAATCCGGTAACTGCGAAAACCCCTTACTCAATTCAACTGCTGCCGGATACGATTTTGAAAAACATTTTGGATTACATATCGTTGAGCATACACTGTTACGCCCAGGAAAGCAATTTCAGCGAAGAGTGCCTGTTGCAGCGCAAAAGGATCACTTCTTAAATCTGTGCTGCTGCGACAACAGCGCCACCTTAAACAAGGGTGAAGAAAATTTCTGCGACGATCCTTATTCCATGCGTTTAACAGTAGTGTTTCCGGGATGGGATAACTACAATCCCCAATGGCAGACCTACGAACAATATATTCAATTCAGAAGGTTTGTAGAAGGGGTTGTTCGTGAAGAAGCGCCTGCACATGTTGCCATTAAAATTTGCTGGATCGATGCCTGCCAGATGGAAAACTTTGAGAGTGCATTTGAAGATTATTTCCAGGCATTATCACTGTCTATTGATGATGACAAACTATGGAACGGCAAAGTTGATACAACTTATTTTTATTCAAGCCTGAAACGCCTGGTGACTGTTATTAATCAATTGAAGAATCATTACAAAGGAGGTTATCTGCACGATTGTAATAAAAGCGATCCGAAAAAGCGTCCTTTTGTTTTGAACAGTACCGCTATCGGCGGCACAGGATAAATGATAACTGAACCGGCAGCAGGATTAATAATGAAAATTGGAAACATACTTTTCCAAAACAGAAAAAAGATCTAATGACAAATATACTGAGCGACTACCCGGTATTTGAAGCGGATCAGGTGCTTACCAATAAACACCTCAATGACTCATTTAATTACCTTGAACAGCAGGTAAGATTAACCAGGGCCAATCTTACCGGTATCGGAATTGTTTGCGGACTGGGGCTGACTTTTAATAGCAGGAATACCTCAGTTAAAATAGAAAAAGGATGTGGTATAACATCAGAAGGTTATCTTATACTCGTTGATGACAATACTTACAGCTATTATACAAACTATGATGCTAAAAAAAACAGGTTGTATACAGACAGATTTGTAACTACCTACATTAACAACCGGATCAGTCCGGCTTCCGTTACAACCGATCAGATTCCACTTTGGGAATTACACAAATCGGCAGCGGAACAAACGGCAGACGGGCAAACGCCTCAGCCCTTATCGGAACTTCAGCTTGGCGATAAAGTGGTGCTGCTTTTTGTTGAGCTGCTGGAGTTGATTAATAAAAACTGTAACCCTACCAACTGTGATGATAAAGGCACCACTATAGAAGTACATGTGCGGCCGTTACTGGTTGAGAGATCGCGTGTGACCGTTAATAGGCTGAACAGAACTTCTGGAAGCATCAATGCTTCCGATTTCTTTGACTTTCCTGTTTTAAAAATGCCGCGATGGAATGTGCCAGGCACAAGCCCTGTAACTAGTGATGAAATCATCAATGCATATCATGATGTTTTAACGGATGATTTCATAGAAACACTGCAGCGAACCCTTTCGAATGCCTATTCTGAAATGGGAGTGCTTTTAGGAGATGAGTTTAGCAGTAATCCATTTGAAGACCTTGCAAACATATTGGGGTTAATAAATACCGGAAAAGCAAGCGTAGCTCAGATACTGCTTATCCAGTATTATTACGATTTCGTTTCAGATCTCGCGCAGGCGTATGATGAGTTTTGTAAAAGAGGCGTGGAGTTTCTTAATGTTAGCTGTTGCCCTGACCCGGAATTGTTTCCCCGTCACCTGTTACTGGGCGAAGTAATTCCTTCTCAATTTGCAAGGACGATAGTATACCGCCACAATTTTATTTACTCAACTCTTTTTGATAATAAGGACAGGCTTAGTGAAATAAAATCACTTTTCCGCCGCCTGGTTTCTATGGTCTCCAATTTCAGGTTTCGTAAAACAGTATCTCTGGAAAAATCTGAAATCAGGATCACACCCAGCAATCTCGGTAATTTTCTTTTATCAGACAAAGCCATACCGTATTACTATACACCCAATACGGAAATCAATACTTTATATAAATCCTGGAACTTTAAAAAAGTCGTTTATAATAAAGCCAACCAAACATTATCTTATAACGCCGCTGCTTATAACACTCCTGCCACACAGGCAAATGATTATATTATAAATCCCTTAAACTACGACATTGAGCCTTATAATTTCCTTCGTATTGAAGAACATATCGGTTTACATTACGCAGCAGTATTAAAATACATTAACAGTATTAAAACCACCAAACGCCTTCCTTTTGATGTAATTGCTTTAAGTACCGGAACTCCCGACCTGAGTAAGATGGAAAACTTTGTGGAAAGCGATCACATTAAAGATCTTGAAACCAGCTATGAATTAGTAAGGAGAGAATGGGAAGCTATTGTAGGCAAAACCATTGAATATATTGATAACAACAAAAAAGCAATCGTTACACTGTTAGGCGGTGTTAAGGGTAGTGAAGCAATGTTGACGAATTACCTGGTGAAACTGCATGAGGGTAAAAAATACATGGTTACTGAACTTAATAAATTCATTGATCAGTACGACAAATTTCTGGTACCGGTATATGAAGATCTGGAATCACGGGGCCAGAAGTTAAGAGATGAATTTGTAAATATCTTGATAAAAGCAACTAAAGATCCGGACAGAACTTTACTGGAAGATGTAATTGACCAGGTTGATGAGGTTACTTTAAGTTGCAAGAAAGGCGGCTTTCGTGCGCTGTACCAGCAATATAAAGCCAGGATAGAAGATATTTACAGTAACTTATTTTTTAGTCATTATGTAAACAAAAATCCCGGCATTCAGCACAAGGCCGGCGTAACTATGGGTGGTACATTTATTTTGGTATATCATAAAAAAGATGCGGGTGATTCAAAAAGAAGCCCCATATTTTTAGATTCAAAACTAAACACCACAGCTTTAAATGCTATCTCCGACGGAACAGTGATCGGCGATTTTTATGTGCCTTATAATTGTTGCTCCGGTCTCACGCCCATTCAGTTTAACATACCACCGGCACCCAATTTGCAGCCGGTGGCAGTAGCAACCTCGAATGTTACGTCCATTACTATTGGCGATGGTGTTACCTTAACACTCAACGGTACGCAGTCTTATGATATGGATGGCTCGATACAAAAGTATGCCTGGTCTAAATCAGTTGATTCACCTGAATGTACCATTGTAAGTCCCGATGCTCCTGTTACAAATGTTACCCTTCTTGCTCCCGGGAATCATCATTTTATTCTGGTAGTTACTGATGATAAAAATACTCCGTCATCACCGGCTACTGTAGATGTACTGGTAATTAAACGGGATACTCCGCCATTAAGTCCGCCATCAAGTCCACCGGCTAGTCCGCCGTCAAGTCCTCCTTCCAGTCCGCCGGTATCCCGAAACAGACCGCCGGTAGCGGTTGTTACCTCAAATGTTGACACTATCAACCTTGGCAGTAATGTTACGTTATCGCTAGATGGAAGTGCATCACATGACACGGACGGAGGTAGTATAAAATCTTTCAACTGGTCTGCTTCAAAAGACTCTCCTTTATGCAATATTATTCAACCCAATGAAAAAACAACAACAGTTACAAACCTTGTGGAAGGTGTGTATACGTTTATCCTGATCGTCACTGATAACCAGAATGCCAAATCTGCCCAGGGCTCCGTTACAGTTACTGTTAAAGAAGCTTCTCAAAAGATAACATGCGTGGATGTTCTTCAAAACTATAAATCATTTGATGCAAACCGGTCATCAGATAAGCTATTCAAAGTTTTCCAGCAACTAACCACTTATGTACATCTTGCCGACTATCTTAAAATATTAGAGGATCAGCTCATTAATAAACCGGAAGAACAAATCAAGTTCTTTGATGAGCAGCCAGCGTATGAAAGCATTGATCCTGAAACCGGCAAGACAAAATCTGTTATGATAGAAAATGCATTGGTACTTTGGCGGCAGGAATTACGGGATCTGATACTTGAAAATAAAGAAATGCGGTTACTTGCAAGTGCATTATACAGAATAGTTGCAGACCTGACCTTTTATATCGCTTGCATTCAAACCACGGATATCAATGAACGCAACACCAGGGTGCTAATGTCAATCGTTTTAAACAATATTCAAAAAGATTTCGACAGTTTTACATTTAAAGAATTTACTGAGGTGGAAAAGAATGAGTTTATGAATATATTACTGGATTGCCAGCAGGAAGTGCTAAAGATTAATTTTAATAATGAAGGATCGTCTAAATCAGCGTATTTGAAATGGCTAAGCAACGCAATTGAGTTCCTGAAAGGACAACTATTGTAATGAAAGCTGCCCTAATCAGTTTGTTTGATAAATAAACATAACCTGAAAGCGCCCGAAAAGTAAATAAAAAAACCCGCACCGGTTACGACCAGAGCGGGCTTCAAACTTTAACCAGTTGCTGATTTGCAATGCGCTGAGGCCAACCCTCCGGGTACCATAAATCGAAATGGTATTTGCTTTGTTTATCGAGCTTCCCATTAAAGAACTATAAATTTATATAAATATTATTATAAAAACAAGCAATAGTAACGTAGGTTTTGGGCCTTTCCTACGCACTTTTGAGCCGCACATTCCGTATACATAAATCAATAGCCGATATCAGGATGAATGACGATCAACCACTCGTTTCATGTATCATGCCTACCTATAACAGAAGAAAGTTCGTTCCTCATGCCATACAATATTTTTTACGACAGGAGTATGAAAATAAAGAACTGATTATTATTGATGACGGAACCGACCCGGTTGAAGATCTGGTACCGAAAAGCGATCTCATCAGCTATTATCGTTTAAACAGGAAAATTAGCCTGGGCGCTAAATTGAACCTGGCTTGCAACTATGCAAAGGGAACCATTATTGCAAACTGGGATGATGATGACTGGTATGCACCAAGACGATTGAAGTACCAGATTGAGACATTGATAGAAAAAGGTACTGATGTTTGTGGTATAAATAAATTGCTTTATTACGACTTACGGAGTAACTGTGCCTATCAGTACATTTATCCTCCCGATCAAAGAACCTGGTTGTTAGGTAGCTCACTGTGTTATACCAAAGAATTATGGAGCACAAACCAGTTTGCCGATATAAATGTAGGTATGGATGGTTTGTTTGTGTGGGCAACCGCTTTAGACCGCATCACCGTGCTTCCTGATTCAACTATTGCTGTACACCTCATTCATGACAGCAATGTAAGTCCAAAGAAAACTAACGACGCCTGGTGGCATGTTTACCCGCTTCGGGAAATACAAAAGCTTATGGAACGTGACTGGTTGTTATATGACAATAGTGCCGCAACGAAACATCAAAATACAACAGCCCATATAGTGAAGCCACTATATTCATCATGGAACGAAGCCCATGAGCCCTTAAAGAATATTTACGCCTGCCTGGTGCATGAACGTAAAGATTGTATCACCGACCTGGTATATAACCTGCATTATCATGACAAGACTTCCATTATCTTACTTTATAACGGAAGTGATGATACAGGTCTTATTCAACAAAACGCTTTGTTTGAAAAGCTCGGAGTTGTTATACATCCCGCTCCGAGGCCTGTAACTTACGGCTATCTTCATTACTTCGCGCTGGATTGCATGCAGTTTGCAGTAGAAAATTTTTCCTTTGATATACTTACCATTGTAGACTCAGACCAGCTTTCCGTCCGGTCAGGATACGCTGATTATATGTCAGGCTTTTTTTCTGTTTCATCTGATACCGGTTTGTTTTCAAGTTATGCAAATCGGTTAACACATGAAGATACCGGCAACCTTATAGCCATTCAGGCTTTTAAAGAGTATAGCTTATGGAAACCTTTTATAAACACCTTCCCACAGGGTGAAAGCAAATTTGCACATTGGACTTTCTGGCCTTCTACCGTTTTTACAATAGATGCGATCCGCGACCTTATTAGATTGTTCAAAGTAAATAAGCAATTGAAAGGTATCATGGAGCAAACAAAAATATGGGCATCAGAAGAAGTTATTTTACCAACACTTGTCAGTCTGCTGGGCTATAACATTGCTACCAACCCATGCAGTTATGAATATGTTAGGTTTCAAACACCAATTACCATACAGGATATAAATGAGGCGCAACGGAAACCCGATGTTTTTTGGATGCATCCTGTCAGACGCAGCTATGATGATCCTGTGCGCAAGTACATAAGGCAGCAGTTCCAAAATTATGGTAACGCAGATGATACGTTATATGTTGAAGACGCTTTATCTGATGAGGCGGTCATTGCATTACCACTGGTTAATAAGATAAAACAAATAAATGGTTGGTTAACTGACGGTGAGGCCGAACTTCTTGTTTCCACTGCCATAAAAGCGTGTAAGGCCTTGCCATCACCTCAGGCAATTGTAGAGATCGGCAGTTACCATGGAAAATCTACTATACTTTTCGGCAGCGTAGTAAAGGCTTTATGTTTCCAGCATGCAAAGGTGTATGCGATCGATACACACGACGGTATATTGGGAGCGGCAGGCCAGGGACTTCAAATATTCCCTCCATCATTTGATATTTTCATGAAAAATATAAAAATGGCGGGATTGTCAGAAGTTGTTGAAGTTATAAAAAACAACTCTTATAATGTTGTATGGCAAATACCCATTGCTTTATTATTTATAGACGGCTTACATGATTATAAAAACGTTTCCAGGGATTTTTTTCATTTCAGTGAATGGATAGTAGCCGGAGGGTATGTAGCTTTTCATGATTGTATTTATTATTATCCGGACGTACAGGTATTTGTGGAGGAACTTTTGCAAACCGGCCAGTACCGGCAGGTTCAAAAGATTGACAGTTTAATTGTATTACAAAAAGTATAAAGAATTTACAGGTGCTGTTACAAATGTAGTAAACATTACCCATCCGGATAGTTTTTTAAACACAAAGTACACAGAGAAAGGAAACACAGAGGACGCAGAGGGCCTCCGTGTTCTCTGTGTTTAAAAAAATCTACAGTATTAGTTACTGCTTTTTAATACGCAATTTCATGCTTAAATTGACATGAATGTTATAACTTTATATCTCCTCAAAAACAGGCTCTCTTTGTGCAAGAAACGGAGCGTTAGCGTCAATGTATGGCTGCACATTTTCTCCTTGAACGGATGATCGCCAGATGTTGGAAGTAATTATATAACCGGGCGGATGTTTACCGCAATTAGTGAAATCGAGGTCTAAAGAATAAATATAATCCCTTGCTTTTTCGGGCGAAATAAATGGTCCCCAGTTTGGCTGCAATCCTGCATAATTGCATCTGTGGGATATTTCTACATGTTCAAGTCCATACATGCTAAAGTTTTTTCTATAACCGCCAATTGTGTCAATTGCATGCCTTGTAAAATATAACAGCACTCCAAAACATTGAGGGTATTCGCAAATTCCGTTTTCACTTTTGTTAATGTTAAATCCGGAAGGCAGGGGAAACTGATGCATTAAATGATGTACGTTGTTTTGGCGGGCGGTTTTAATATATACATCTTCCCAGCCGCGCTGAACAGGAAAGCTGTCATCATCAAACATAAAAAAGTGGTCGCAATTTTTTTCTCTGAGCATCTTTATGCCAACGTTTTTGGTGTTGGCAATGCCTAACCTTTTTTCACATTTATACCATTGTACATTAGGAAAATTTCGGGTTAATTCCGTATACAGATCGTCCCACGCCGGATCGCCTGCATCATTCACAACAGAGATCACATATCTGTATTTTCTTCGTGAAAGAAACTTATACAGATGATGAAGACAAATACTTAATATATCAGGCCGATTGCGGCTGGATAAGTTGATTCCCACAAGTTGCTTCATGCTTACTTTATTTGAATAATTAAATAATCTAACTGACCAGTGTTATGTTAATCGTACACCTCAGCCATCCGGACAGTTTTTTTAAACACAGAGAGCACAGAGGGAGGAAACACAGAGATCGCAGAGGCGCCTCCGTGATCTCTGTGTTTCCTCCTCTGTGCTCTCTGTGTTTAAAAAAACACTTACAAAGTATGCAACCTTCATTTTTCTAAATTTGCACCTCTGAAACAGTTTCTGATATCAACGTCTTTATACTGGTTTGCTAACTTATGAAACTCCGCCTGTCTGCATTTCCCCATTTGTTCATACGCTTCAATGCCACACCCTACTGTCCAGCTCAACGACTCTGCATGAAAAACAATGCTTTCTATTTCTTCCAGATTGGCGATTTTAAATTTGTTATGTTTAACCGTTTCATAAAACGTAGCGCCTACATCATAAAATGTTTGATCTCTGTGTTCATAATTGATAGGCATATTCTTAAAAAATCCTTCAGAGTGGGTACTTCTGATTTTATCTTCGTCATGAAATTTAATATTGGCAGTGCGGATGTTCTTCATATTGATCAGAGAGAAATAGGGTGCTACACGAGGGTATAACAAAAACTCTCCTCTGTTGCCCTGTATCTCTCCCAGTAGGGTAAGATCGTATCGCTTGAACAGGTGAAATATAAAATCAATATTCTTTTTAAACAGTATATCCGTATCAACCAGTAAGGCATATTGGGTTTTGATCAGTTGGAAGCCCAGGTCAATAGATAATGAATGCGTTCCGCCCGGATTTTTTATATATTCAATGTTATAGGAATCTAAAAGCTTTTGCGTTGCCGAATCAGTGGAATTTTCAATAATATAAATGTTATGAGGGCCCCGGCCGTGGTAAAATACAAAACTTTTAAGGCAAAGCTCCAGTACTTCAGGGGTATTATAGGAGCATGTTATCAACGAAAGATCATCAGGCATAGTGCAAACATTATGAGGGAAATAAGAAAGTTAGTGTTGCCATTCTTCGTTTTAATTACTTATTTACCCAAAAGCCATCGTTACAAAAGTCTTCATTTCTGCAGAAAAGAGATAACACCTTTGGTGGTTGCTGACCGGAACTGATCCAAAATTCACAGCCTAATCTCTTGTTATAGACAGCATCCCATATAGGATAGCGGGGATTATCATAATATTGTTTAAAGGGAGCCAGCTTGCGTAAATACCCTGTAGAAGCATACCAGAAATTGCCGCTGAAATGAGATGTAGGAGGCATGTCGCGCCAGTTTACTCCTATCAGGTCATAGTATGGCAATTGCATCATACAACATTCCCAATTTTCTACTAACTCCTGCATCATCAGGCGTCGCCATTTTATTTTAGTCTTATCTGCCGGGTTGCTGACACCTTTGCTGTGGATGTATAAAACATACCCATCTATCTGCCTGGCATATTCTTCCATACCCAGCAGGGCAGGCGTTTCAAAGTGGGTTAAATCGGGTGACCAGAAAGTGATACAGGGGTTCACTTTTAATTCCTCATCAATCAGATATAGTATCTCCAGGTCATCTTCCGTACCCAACACGGTAAGGTTTATATGCCCGAAGCCGTTCCTGGAAAGCAGCGCCATTTGCTCTTTAAAAACTTCCTGCCAGTTGCCCATGCACGCAAGATGATAGAATACTTTTACATGCTCACGTAAATAATCAGGCACAGCTTGTTTATATTCTAATAAACAGGAGTAATGCATTTTGTAATTGATATTTTCAGGCAGTTGCCGGCATTTAGGAACCTGAATTTGCGACATGTCAATAATGCCACAACCCCAATCCGTATCTAACAGGGTGCATTTATAAATGGTTTTATTAGACACTCTAAGAGCTGCTTTCCATACTGTTCCATTCCAGTTTTCACCTTCGTGAAATTCATGAGGTTCCCGCTGGTGCCATTCATCCGGAGGCATACAATCATGAACAATAATTATCCCGTTTTTTGAAAGACAATGGCAGGCGTTTTCTATATCTTTTATTGTTTGCTCTTCGGTGTGAACACCGTCAATAAAAACAATATCGAATTTATCTCTATTGTAATTGAAAAAGTTGTCAGAAGAATTGGGAAAAGTAGTCACTTTAAACGTGCAATCAACATTCAGAAATGTGTTTTGCTCGTTATGAACGCCTACCTCCAGGTACCGCTTTGCATTGCGCTGATTAATCAAAAAATTGATTAGTTCAGTGTGTTTCATTGTTGATAATAGTTGTTTGGAAACTGACCGACTATAACAACTTTAAATTAATAATTATCTTTAATATTTGAAACAGTTTGAATGGTTATATCAGTCATTTTTGCTGAGAGAATAGGCATGATCTTGTATGGACCGGGTTAAGGTCAATTGCAGATTTATGTAACAGGGTATAACTGTTTGCTGCAATTTTACGTGCGCAGGATTCCGGTAGAATGAAGCCGCCTGGGCTGGCTAATATTTAAAAGGCACTGCTACTACCGTTTTATCCCAGGCGAGCATCATAACTCCCTGTTGATCGCCCTTTTTATCGAATTGAATGGTAAAATTTTCCACCGTTTTATCTTGCAAAGAAAGCGGAACCGTTACTCTTACTATATCGTTGGCTTCTTTATAGCTGAATGCGCCCCAGTAATCCAGGTCGCTGCTTAAAATGATCGTCCATTCTTTTTCTCCGGGGATGGTGAAAAGCGAATAAGTTCCGGCCTTCACACTTTTGCCAGCCAGTTCTACCTCCTGGTAGAACTTTATTTCGGTAGCTTCATTTGCACCGGCACGCCACACTTTACCATAAGGAACGAGTTTACCCATGATCTCCCTTCCATTCATGGCTGGCCTGCTATAAACAACTCTTATGATAGCCTTGTCACCGGCTTTGCGGTCATGAGCAAAATTGTTAGGAAAATATGCTCTGTCCATCGGGCTTTTGTCAAGAGCCGCAAACTGTTGTGAGAAAGATGGCGTTGCAAATGCCACAATAAAAAAAGCAGAAAAAAGGAGGTTATTCATACTTATGGGTTTATATTTTAGCTTAGTGAAGATAAGGTAATTTGATAGTAGTGTTAAGTTAAGGATACGATGACATATTTGCTATCAGCGGTCAGCTATCAGCTATCAGGAGGAAACGTATTGAACATTGATCTGCTGACTGCTGATAGTTGATAGCCAGTTAAATGAGCAATTTCACACTTAACTTAACACTAGTGCAAAATAGCTGTGAGATATAATCAGGCAAAGTAAACATTTGTTTGCAATTGCATCAACATCCTGCAGAAACGATAAACAATAGTAAACGCTTTATTACAGAACGAGGTATATTGTCAGATTCACACCGCCAACTCAAATAATATCTCAAAAACCTACGTTAGTATTATGTAAAATTCAAATCCGATCCTATGCTTGTAAAAACCGTCAACCGATTTAAATTGGTTTCTTATGAAGGCGCATCACCTGAAGTGAAGGCAATTTATGAAGAAACGATGAAAACACTTCAACTGCCATTTGTTTTAAACTGGTTTAAATGCCAGGGAAATAACAGCACTTTACTTAGAGGCAACTGGGCAAAATTGTGTTCCACACTAATAGAAGGGAAAGTTCCTAACATTCTGAAACAATTAATCATTTATAATGTCTCGCAGGAACGGGGTTGTGATTATTGTGCAAAAGCGCACGGCATATTTGCCAATAGCATGAGCCATCTGCTTTCATCAGATCCTGACTTCCGCGTAACGGATGATTTTGATTCTCCCCTGTTACCTAACAGTTATAAAGCTGCCATTGAAATTGTTACCAAGGCTGCGCTTAAAACAAGCGATATATCGGATGACGACTTTTCAGAGCTTTCAGATCATGGGTTTACAACCGAAGAAATTCAGGAACTAATGGCACAGGCAGACCTGGTGAACATGCTGAACACTATTGCAACCATTTCGGGCATCAAAGTAGATAATGAACTTCTGGAAACCGAGTTTTAAAACTAATAACAAACTGAGTTGACAACTGCCATCGAACAGATTTTCAGAATAACATACGAGGCTTTCTCTAAATTTTCCAATAACCTTAACAGGTGCCGGACGTTTGACGAGCTTTCAGAATGCTTTACTGTGAACCTGAAATATCTTTTTAACTGCCATGTATTTCGCGCAAGCTATCACAGGAATGACCTCTTTGTGCATATGAGCACTACACTTCATAGTACAGTGCTTACTGTTAAGAATACTTCCGAATATTTTGAATACGAGAACGTTTTGTACAATAACCAGATACCGATGCGTTGGGTTGATACCAATGAGCTTGGATTACCGGAATCGTTTCACTGCGATCCTGAAGAAGAAGCAGTACTGTGGGGATGGAATTTTACGAACGATAACCGGCAGATTATTGTTTCTGTATTATCAGGCAACAGCAAAAAATTTACCCAGAAAGATATCATTTTTTTAAAGCTTGTTTCTGAAAGCCTTGAAACCAAGTTGCTGGAGTTTTGTCTTTTTAATGAACTTCATGAGAAGAATGAGATCATCAGCCGGATTAATGAAGACCAGAAAGACATCATCCGGCAACGTACACTTGAAATAGAAAACAAGAACAAAACATTATTAAAGATCTCTGTATTAAATGCACACGATGTAAGAGAACCGTTATCTCGTATCCTGGGGCTGGTTAATCTAATGTTGTACGATGAAAGCGAAGAGGCAGTGAGGGAAATTCTTCCGATGCTCAAAGGTTCTGCTGAGGATCTGGATGCAGCACTACAGGATGTAATACAACGTACTACCCATGATCTTATCAAATTAAAAGCCTAGGAAGCATGAAAACAATAATGCTCGTAGATGACGTGGAAATTTCCAATTACATCCATAAAAAAATAATAGCCAATAATAGCGCCCCGAGTAAAGTGTTTGCATTTACAGACCCAACCAAAGCATTACATGCTCTTGAAGAAATAAATCCTGATATTATTTTTCTTGACCTGAATATGCCCGTTATAGACGGATGGAAATTTTTAGACCATTTGAAAGAAACTGATAAAAGATGTGGCGTTTATATTCTCACTTCCTCTACAAGCGAACTTGACAGGCAGCGTTCTGCAGAATATGATGATGTTATCAGCTTTCTTATCAAGCCGATTACCCCTGCCAAAATATCGGAAATATTAAACCAGGTTATTATCTAACCTTATGTTAATTCTCGCCTGTTTTACCTGTTATTCAAACAGTTCTTTTTAACCATAGAGTAAAAGCCAGAGAGGAAGAAGAGGTTACACAGAGAACGCCTGTGTAACCTCTTCTTCCTCTCTGGCTTTTACTCTATGGTTACAGAAAATACTTACAAAAGTAGCCACTACAATTTAATACCTAATGTAACACCGGCTTTTATGCCGATGATACCAGCCATTCCTCAGGCTAATTCATCAATTGCCCTGCACATCCTGTAAAAGCTATTAGTTTGTCCGATAGCTGAACAGGTATAACTACATG
>CAXTDO010000069.1:0-13801 GCA_964242315.1 uncultured Flavihumibacter sp. | reverse complement strand
AAACAATTGCTGGGGCCTGGAAATAAAATCGGTTCCAAAAGCATTCCAGCGGTGCTGCGAGCCGCGCGACAAAGTGTCTTTACCAAGATTGGTAGGGTCAAAAAATTGGAGCAACTCTACATAATCATGCGCCACCCATGCATCAAGCACCGCCTGATCACGAAAGTTCACCAGGTAGGTAAGCGTTGTTTCATTGTCTGTCTGTTTAAATGATTCGTTAAAGAAATAGGTAGAGCTTACCTTAGGGCCATGACTCAGTACAGCACCGGATGATGGGAAAAACAACCTGCTGACTATAGGGTTGGCTTTTATATAGTGACTTCTGGGTACATAGCCCACTTCCGCATTATAATTCTGCCCTACATATTCATGCTGCCATGATACCGTCCATCGTTTACCGGCATATTGCAGGTTTGCTGCATGGGTAAGATCCTTACCGGTTTTACCCGGACTAAAAGATTTCAGGAACATCGCTTTTCCCGTCCATAAATTATTGGAGGAAGCGAGGTTGTATTCCAATCCGATGTTGCGGTTGTACTGCGAGTATACCGGCTTGGAAGAGTCTTTACCCCACTGGTAGTTGAGCGAATTTTTATTCACGAACATCAGCCTGATGTTGGAGCGTGCGAACATACGGCGTTGCAGTGCCAATACTGAAAAGTTTTGTGCCGGCAGTCCCGACGCTTCGTTGCTTTTGGTTTGAATATCCATAAGGCCGATGCGCCAGTTTTTATCCAGACTGCCACTCATTCTGGCTCCATAAGTGATCGGTACGCCCAGGCCGATGCGTCTTGAGAAAAAAGGCCGGATGTTGGCATAACCGAAATTGGAAAACAGGTCATTATTTTCGAGAAAGAATTGTCTTTTTTCAGGAAAGAATAATTCATATCTGTCCAGGTTAACTACCTGCTTATCTACATCTACCTGCGAAAAGTCAGGATTAACGGTGAGGTCTAAATTAAGCGAAGAGGTGAGCGAAATCTTGGCATCTGCGCCTATATCCTTGCGGAAATTAGTGGGCGATTTAGTCACAAAGTTCTTTGAAAGTCCGGTAAGGGCGTAAGGTATCAGGGATATATTGGCCCCGGCTTCAGGCGGCGGCTGGTCCCAGACGAGCGTGCCCGTGTATGAAAGGGAAGCCGTCGGGAATTGCCTTGGAACAGGCGCCCAGCTCGATTTTTCGGCGGCTGTAATATCAAGCCTGCTGAAGTTGATTCCCCAGTTGGTGATGCCTTTTTTATAGCGGATGGATTTGAACGGAATGGAAGCCTCAAAGATCCATTTGTCAGGGTAGTTTTTTACTGCGGAAACCCATTTGTTATCCCAGCTAAGGTCGGCTTTACCTCCATCGTATAATGTTCCATCCCATTGTGCGCCTGCGGCGTTGGCGCCAAAGGTAAAGCCGTTGGTTTGATCGTCGAATGGGTCTATGAATAATAAAAAGTTATCATTTTTACCAAAGGTGAAATCGCGCCGCAGCGATTCTACCATATACCTTCCTGGTTTAATGAGGTAACAGGTAGCCATAATGTACAGTCGTTCGTCATCATACATCATTCTTACTTCTGTATTTACTCTTGCCTTGCTGGTATCCATAGGCAGCACCATATAAAAGTCAGTGGCCACATCGGACTGTTTCCAGGCATCTTCATTCATAACACCGTCGACAATAATAGGCGAAGTGGCTTTGTGCATCAACATTTTATAGGTATCGTTCTTCTTTTGCGCGATACCTGAAAAGCCGGTCAGCAGAATGCTGAAGATTAGAATACATCTCAATGAAAGCAGTTTAAAATACAAGATAGGTATTGTTTGAGCAGGATTTCCAGGATTAAAAATAATTTACAGAATTTCGATGCAAAATTTTGTAAATTATTTTTAATCGTGAAATCCTGCTTCAAAAAGACTACCTGTACAACGTCGTATCAACATTCAACCCCCTCGTTCCCCGGAACCTTTTCCAGAAACCTTCACGTTCTGTAAGTGGTATAAAATCTTTATTGAAAGCCTGCTGGTAGTCTATCACCGGGTCGGTCATAGTGGGTTCGATCATTTTAAGGGTATCTATTACAAAAGGGATTACCGGTACCTCTGCACTTACTTTCTTGCGGATGTACCTGCGAAGGAGCTTTGTCTGAAACGGGTCGGAGGCTACCGCAATCTTTGTAAAACCTAATTGCTTTGCTTTCCTGTAAGAATAATAGATGTTTTCGGTACTGTGTTCCGCTTTGGTTTCAGTAAAAATATTCTTTGACGGAACACCTAATGCCTCAGCATACAATGCCATGATTTTTCCCTCATAATAAGGGGAATAGACAGAGGAACCGGAGTACATTATATTTTTGGCAATCCCTTTATCAAACAAAAACTTAGACCAGTACACCCTTCCTTTCATGTTCCTGTCCCATTTAAAATTTTTAAAAGGATACCCTGGAACGATGATAACATCGTAGCTGGTTTCGAGCGATTTATTGAATAATCTTTTAGTGGCTTTTGAAGAAAAAGAACAGGAATTGATAAGGATTGATACCAGGATGCCCTGTAAAAATAATACAGCATTGTTTTTCATAGTACTTGTAATGTTCGTTTATTTTTGAAGCAGGATTTTCAGGATTAAAAATTATTTTCAAAATTCTGCAAATAATTTCTAATCCTGAAAATCCTGCTTCAAAACTACTTCACTTCAAAAGTTGTCATGCCACTCCCGCAACTGCCATCCCTGGAAAGCCCCTGCAACACCACCACATATTTCCCCGGCACATCGGAAGTATAAAAGCTTTGCTGCCTGCCGGTGATGATTTTCGGCGCCCAATATAGCACATTTCTGAAATCTGGAAGGTGGCTGCTTACCTGGCTTATGTTGTCGTAAACGGGCGCATAAAATTGTCTTTGCAGTTGCAGCCCCTCATAATCCAGAACGGTTGCGTGAGAATCGAGTTCGTAGCTGTTGAAGTCTCCCTTGTAAGTGCTCCAGTTAAGCACGCCATTATAACTGGTACTGCCCAAAAAATATTTTCTCGTTAATACTTCCAGCTTACGAAGCTTTAAAGGATCGTAATTCATAAATTTATTAAAATCAAATATAGGAATGCCATCCAGCAATACCAACGGATCATTCTCGAATACCCGTTTGCCCGGCTCATCATATGAATACAGGTGATACTGGCCCTGCTTTTTTCGAACGTTTACCAGGATCACATATTCACGTAACACTTCTTCCATTGTTGTAAACCTGGTATAATTATCAAGGAGGTATTTCCAATCGGCGTTAAGGTAGAAAGCAGTAGTATCTTCATTCAAATAAAATTGCTGCATTCTTTCGCCGGTGTAAATATTTTGCACCTGCATGCCAATACTCTGATCGAGTAAATTGTCAAGATAATTTTCCGGCAACACATACCCGGGAAGTTTCACAGGTGAATATTTTTCAGAAAAAGGGTTGGCAATTTCAACGCGGTACATGCTGTCTGTTGTTGCATCCGTTTGAACAACTATTTCGGAAGAGCCGTACATATTGCGCATCTCAAAACTAACCCGGCCATTACTATCGCTAAGTGCCGGTGAAAAAAGCGACCTGCCGGCAGGCACAGACAGATAACCCATAATTTCTGCAGCTTTACTGCCTGTTCTTGCATCCACGATTTTTCCGCTGATGATATGCCCATTGTATTCAGGCGGGTATTCAAAGAACGGAGTAGCATCTTTCATCACGTCCTCCCAGCGGAACCTGCGCCACCCCTGCGTAAGCATGAGATTGTCCAGTGCTTTTGATATCTCTTTTCCTGAATTATTAAAATAATAGCCGGGATATTCAATGGTTCCTTTCAGGTCTGACGTTAGCCAGAGATAACTGCTGATGGTATTTTCGTCTAATGTTTGCAGTGAGTCAATGCGGTACACCGTCATGGAAAGATCAGCGGATATTGCTTTTGTATCAGATGTGCCGGCACTTATATTAACAGTAACTTTCTTCCTCGTGGCATAGGCAGACTGATCAGTATTAACCGAGATGTGCAGTTTTTGTGCAGGCTCTTTAAAATACAACCGCTCGCATACGGGTTGCCGGGAGCCGGTAAAAACGGTAAAATGCGAGATGCCATCATTGAGTTTGTTTTTATCAACCGGGAATGTTACCGTTTCATTTTTTATCTGGCCGGCAACGGCCAGCCTGACTGATCCCCGTGTATGCACAAAAAGATATGCTTCATTAGCAGAAGCAATATTACAATGAACAGTTACGGTAAGCTGGTTGCTGTCGGTACCGTTGACGCTCATCACATATCCTTCTTTAAAAACCTGCGGCAGTTCCTGGCTGAAGGCCGGTGCATTCAATGGTTTTATAACGGCCCTATACCGACCACCTGCCAACGGTGTAAACGAGAAACTTCCTATTCCAAATTTCTCTGTGTTGAATTTTGCCACCGTATCTTTATCATCATACACTATTGCGCCTGAACATGGTATTCCCTTTCCATTTTGGTCCACTGCTTTAAAACCGATATTACTTTGAATGTTTTGAACCAGGTTACCACCTTCGGGAAAAAACTGAACATCATACTGCATCGTCTTTTCCAATACCGGGATATCATAAGCCTTCTGCGAATTAACCACAGTAAGCGGCTTCTCAAAGAAATAATCTGCACTATAATTTTTCATCCATTTTGTGTATGCCCTGATCTTATAACTGCCGGAGTTTAAAACCACCGGCACATATAAGGAACCATTCCCGGCGCCATCGTTCAATGCAATCTTGGCCTGAATCACCGGCCGGTTTGCGTTGTCAAGTAACTCCACGTAAGCAACTTTACTTAAATCAAGCGGTGTATGAAAAGAGGCATCAACAGTATATAATTTAAACCAGATGATTTCACCGGCGAGGTAAAAATTTTTATCGGTATGCATATAGATCTTCTCCTGAAGATGGTGTTGCCGGTAAGCTTCGAACTTCTTTTGAACATCGTCCGGCACCTGTGCAATTGCCAACGAATGACCGATCAAAACAACTATAGCAAGTGAAATAAATATTTTTCTATTACTCATAAAAGATATTATTGAAATGTTTACAGTTCCGGCACCTTCCTGAATCAATATCGTTGACTTAAGAGGCCTGAGATGAAGAAAATATTCCATAATCATTATTCAACTATCAATTTTCAATTAAGAAAGTTCTCATTTTGTAAAGAGTTCTTCATTGAGAATTGAATATTGATAGTTGAATAATGAGCATTTTCTTCTTGAGTCAACAACATTGCTTCCTGAATTTTCATGGCCAGAAGGGAGGTTTTAGCGTAACACCACCCTGCATCTTGCAATCTACACAGTTAGCCTCGTTGGCATTCCAGCCTATCAGTCCGGCCGGTCCATAAACTTCCAGCACAGGTATATAAAAATTAGAAGCGAAGTATTTTTTAAGCGAATCAGGGTGATTGTATACCAGTGTGTCGGGGTAAGGGCAAACAAATGAGTAAGGCCAGCCGGGAAGGTCACTCCGGTTTATAAATATCCTCTTTTCTGCGATGGTGCCGGCGGTAACAAATCCAATTACCGGCTCATCGGCGTTAGTAACCGAATGAATGTTACCTTTTAGTTCCGACGGTTGCGGATCAAATACCGAACCTAAAGATTCGGTATTTTTTTTCATGCTTTCCAAAAATGTATATGCCTCTTTTGCAAGCGCATACTGCTTTACGTTGATGCTATACAAAACACTTATCTTCTGTGATCCGTTGGGAATATTAAACAGGAGATTTTCGTATACAACGTCTTTAGTCAGCTTTGCGGTTGAGCCGATATAAATATTTGTTGATGGTTTGGTAGTCCAGCACTGGTAGATCTGTTCTGCCGGAGTTCTCAGCAATACCGTATTATTCTGATACTTAAAGGGGGTGGAAACGGCAGAATGATATTCCCAGGTTTCCACAAAATCCCATTGATAATACCGGGAGTTGTTACTGTCGTCATGGGTGTTGGTATAAATGTGTACACCGTCACTTTCCCTTTTCCAGTTAATGCTGTCAATAAAGGGCGTCGTCTTTAACTCTACAAAGTCGGATAAGTATTCATTGCCCGATGCGGTTCTGATACGCAACCGGTATCTTTGCGCCCTATTAATATTAACAGCATCGGCACTGTATAATCCCTTGCCTTTATCTGCCAATAAAAACACACTGTTGTTCTGATCTTCCACCTGCACTCTTGCATTAAGCTCCGGTTTTGCTGTTCTGTCACCCGACAATTTAACAGTGCGGCTTAACTGAAATGAGGTAGGTGAGCCGATGTTAATACGTCCCTCCACAACAAGATAACCCGTTGCCGGCGAATTGGTGGGGATTTCATATCGCTCTTTACAATGAAGGAGCAGGAGCACTAGAAAAATGTAACAGGTTTTTTTCATTGTTTGAATTTGTGATGAGTTGTTTTCTTAAAAAAAGGGAACAACCTGTGAGGTTTGTAAAAACCTCACAGGTTTAAAATTCAGGGTGTGCCCTTATTCAAAACCTGTGAGGTTTTTACAAACCTCACAGGTTGTTCCCTCTTTTTAAGGTCGGATTTTCAAAACCTGATATTAAAATTAACATACGGAATAGCGCTGCCAAATATTGACAGCTTATATCCGACAATATGACCATTCTCCGAAACAAAATACACCGAGTAAGGATTTTTTCTTCCGGTAAGATTGTATATCCCTATCGTCCATGAATTATGTGTTTTCTGATGCACTTTATGATTGCCGTCGATATTCATAGAGAAATCCGTCCTGAAATAGTCGGGTATTCTGTAAGCATTTCTATCGGCATATAATGTTCTTACCGCACCTGCATATGTATACAGGCCTATCGGCAATGTAATCGGCCGGCCTGTACTGTAAGTGGCGTTAAGCGACGTGCTGAAACGATGTGAGAACCTGTAATTGCCGATCAGGGTTATATCATGAGGCTTGTCGTAGTTGGCAGGGTAATACATTCCTTTGTTAATCAGTTCACCTGCAGCAGGATCATCCATCTTTAGTAACGTTCGTGAGTAAGTGTAGCTGATCCATCCGTTCAGTTTGCCGGTGAGCTTTTTAATCAGCAGTTCTACGCCATAAGCTTTACCACGCGTATTGATAACGTCGGTTTCTATATGGCGATTCAATACCAGTACGGCGCCGCTTTTATAATCGAGATAATCCCTGATGTTTTTATAATACACCTCCACGGAAGTTTCTATAGTATTTGATTTAAAATTTTCGTAGAAGCCTAATGACACCTGGTCTCCAAACTGCGGTTTGATATTGGGATCGCTCAGCTTCCACACATCCGTTGGCGCCATGGCAGCGGTGTTAGACAGCGCATGGATATACTGCCGCTGGGTGTTGTAACCTGCTTTTACAGAGGCATTGGCGGAAAGAGCATAACGCGCAGAGACACGAAACTCAGGGCCTTTGTATGTTTTAATGAAGTCGCCTTTGCTGTATGAAGTTTTGTCAAGAATATTACTTTCTGTCTTTGGCAGGCCGGCAGCATAATTATTAACCTGGTGCGGGCCGAGATAATTGTACAATGAATACCGTACACCGGCCTCTACAGAAAAGTCGTCTGTAATACTGTACTTATCGCTCACATACAATGCGCTTTCCAAAGCCTGCTCCGGGGGCATTTCATCACGCGCCACCAATGATTTTTCACCCAGCGGAACATAAGCGCCCGGATGCATTTTGTAATAAATGGAATTCAGGCCGAACTCTATCGTATTGTCAGGATTTACATAGTAATTGAAATGCGCCTTAAAATAAGACTGGTTGATGTCAAAACTCATTTTATAGGCATTCACCGGATTTTTCTCACTGGAGATATTGTACTTGTACTGATCATACCCCGTTGTAACCAGGCTGTTCCATTTATTAGAGAACACATGTTTCCATTTCAAAGAAACACTCCGGTTACCATAGCTGTAGACAGTATCGGTGTTGAGGTTGAAACGGTCGTTACTCATATAGCCCGTAAAATAAATGGTGTTTTTTGCGTTGATCTCATGATTGATATTTAAGTTAAGATCATAGAAAGATGCCTTACTGTGCTTGTATTGATCGGGCAAAAGATTTAGTAACCAGTTAGCATACGTAGCGCGCCCACCTAATATAAAAGACGATTTATCTTTTACAAGCGGCCCTTCTATATTAACTCGACTGGTTAACACGCCGATGCCTGCGGAGCCTGAGAGGTCTTTTTTGTTGCCTTCCCTGCTGTTGATATCAACCACAGAAGAAAGGCGGCCACCATATCTGGCCGGAATGCTGCTTTTATACAATTCCACATCCTTAACCACTTCAGGATTGAAAGCAGAAAACAGTCCGAAGAAATGCGAGGGATTATATATTGTTGCATTGTTAAACAGTACCAGATTTTGATCTGCCGAGCCGCCTCTTACATTCAAACCGGTACTGGCTTCTCCTACTGATTTAACACCAGGCAGCGTAAGCAATACTTTAAGCAGGTCGGCCTCACCAAATACTACAGGCACCTGTTTAATTGTTTTTATGTCAATCTTCTGAAGTCCCATCTGGATGCCTTTAACATTGCTGGCCTTTTCTGCCGACACCACTACATTTTTCAGCGTCATTACCTGTGTTTGTAATTGTATATCCAGCTTTCCATCAGAATATAATAGTATCTGGCGCTTTGTATCTCTCATGCCAATGCTTTGCAGGTTCAATACGTGCTTGCCTCTTGGCAACGAAATGGAATAATACCCATACTGATCTGTGGACGCCCCTGCCCTGGTGTTTTCAATTGATATGGATGCGCCGATAACGGGTTCTCCTGTTTTTGCATCTCTAACATTACCGGCTACAGAGGCATTGCCCGGTGTTTTAGGTGCAGCTTTATCACCGATCTCATACAGCTTGTTTTCAAGTGTAGCCCTGGGTGTATTTTTTTCTTTTTCTTCCTGGAAATTTGTTACACTATCTGCGGACGTTCTTTGTTTAGCGAGCAATGTTTTGTTATAAAAATTTTCAGGCAGTTCGGTTCTTACAACCAGTCCGCGCGTCAGGAACACCTGCTTTTTTTTATCTATGGTAAAATTATAACCGGTATTTTCAAAGGCCATATGCAGAACAGTTGAAAGCGACCGGTCTTTAGCGTTGATGTCGATGTGCAGGCTGTCGAACTGCGCTGTATCGTAGTAAAAACGGTATGGGGTATGCTTTTCAAGCTGTTCAACAAATTGCTGTATGGTTACTGCTTTAAATGCACCGCTTATCAACGCCTCATCTGGGTTTTGGGCCCGGCATTCGGCAGATGGCGTAGATATAAAGTAAAAAATAAAAAAGAATGAACAGTAACATTTCATCAGTTATATTTTTTAGGTATCTGCTTTAATGTTACCGTTAGCAGGTAATGAATCATAATAAGTAACTACTTTAATTAAAGTATTTTCTTTATCCTGGCGATAGTTTAATTTTTTCTTCCTGATGAATTGCTGAATTTCTTTTTTGCGGTTGCTTAGTAATTTTAGTAAAGAATTTTTGCGATTTACAGGGTAAAACTTTCCGGCTATTTCAAGATAAAAATTATTTTGAGGAATGATGATACGATTTACTTCCTGTCCACTGATAACTTCCTGTAGTTTTTTAGTCTCCTTTTCATACAGATTGATTTTCCCCTGGTACAACCTGTCATAAAAGCCGCTGCTGATAACATGGCGGTTTATACTGTCTGCCTGTAGCCGGATGAATTGATGGTTCAGCAAGGTGAATGAATTTACTTTTTCATTTATTAAACTGATCTGATAAATTTTATATGGATCGTTGATCACCACCTGTTCTTTTACTAAATCATAAAACATTGGAACATTTTCAAACAAGACGCCATCATAAACGATGTTGCCTCTGTTCATGGAATCTGACATAAAATAAGGATGATCATTTTTAATAAGGTTGGCATAGCTGATATACTGGCTGCCGTTGAACAATCCTGAAGGGTTGGTGAGAAACTGGTGGTATACAGACAACGCATTTTTAACAGAAGCCTGGTAAGCTATGCTATCTTTTTCTGTAAGCTGTCCGAATGCTGTTAAAGAGATAGTAAGATTGGCTACAGAAAGCAGCAAGCCGGCTAATAGTAATAATCTCATAGGCAAACAGTTAGTTATTCTTAAATGTTAAAGTACTGTTTTTAGCGGTACAATTTAAATCTAATTTTTGAGGAACCGGCTGTGATGCTTCAGTTGGTAATAATCAGTGCTCAGTGTTTTGGGCTTCTTTGCACTTTCCACTTGTTTACATAATTTAGTCAATTACGGCTCATCTTAAAACTTACAGTTAAAAATGGATAAATTAATAGTACTGCTCAGTTTCACAGTTATGCTGCTCACATCTGTACACGCTCAACCGGCCATTCGCATTGTTGACAAACCGGTAGTTTTTGATGAAGAAAGAAAAAGGCTTTCTTTGGAATATCTTGAAAAAAGATATCATATCCATCAGGCAACTCCTTATATCATTCCTCAAATGATTGTATTGCATTGGACGGCTATTCCAACTCTTGAGCAATCGTTCAATGCGATGAATGCTGCGGTACTGCCAGGTGCACGCAAGGAACTTGCTTCGTCCAGCAGCCTGAATGTTGCCGCTCAGTTTTTAATTGACCGGGATGGCACCATCTACAGGCAGTTGCCTGATACCGCTTTCGCCCGTCATGTTATAGGTTTAAATTATTGTGCAATTGGTGTGGAAAATGTTGGCAGTGATAAAGCGCTGTTAACTAAAGAGCAGCTACAAGCCAACGAAGATCTGATCAGGTACCTGGTTCATAAATATCCTATCAAATATGTAATTGGCCACTACGAATACAAAATGTTTATCGGCCATCCGTTATGGAAGGAAGTAGACCCTGATTACCTCACCGGCAAGATAGATCCGGGTGCTGACTTTATGAAACAGATAAGGATCAGGATTGCAGATCTTGGATTGAAAGGGCCTCCGGAGAAGTAATTTAACCGTTAAGAATCATTTTGGACGTGGTGAGTATCTGCAATTAATTTATAACCATAAAGGAAAAACAAGAGGTCTGAACTGTGATTTATTGATTTAATGAGGTCTATGAAACAGTTCATAGACCTCATTGAATCAATAAATCACAGTTCAGACCTCTGCGCGCTCTGTGGTTAAAAAACTACTATTTCTTCACCAGCTTGAATGTTTTATTGAAGTTCTTCTGTTGAACTTTTAAGATATACATTCCGGGTGCATATGATGATGCATCGATATCGGTAACACCTGTGGAGCTTGCTATTTTCTTCACTAACAACCTGCCATCAAGCGTATACAGGCTGATGTCTGCTTTGTCCTGGCTGTTTAGAGAAAGAGATACCCTGAAATTCTTTGATATTGGGTTTGGATAAACAGATACCGTACCTGCGTTGCCCATCACTTCTGCACCTGCTACCATATCTGATACCTGATCCGTATTGTAAGCCGTTACCGCATCCTGGCCACACTTGGCTGTAGTGCTTCCGGCATAATCAAAATGTGGAATGCCGAGGTTATCGTTCCAGTCTATGACAACCACGTTAGGAGCCGGCCTGTTTAAGAAATATACGGTTTGAGTGGAAAAGGTAGTTTCACCAGGACCGGCAGTAACGGTTCCCTGCTGTAAAAACCCATTGAGCAGCCAATGCACTTCCACATCAAATGGATTTGGATTGCTTATAACCCAATTTCTTGTATAAGCGGGGTTATCCGAACAGACGGCTTTTAACGACACGTCCTTTACGTAAACATTAGGAAACTTAACCGCACCTACCGCAGCATCTGCTTTAAGAAAGCCTGCTCCCGTTGCCCAGTCAAATCCGGTTTGAAAGCCGGGAAAATAGGGACTATCCATATCAATTGCAGTAGAAGACATAATGCCTTTAACCTGACTTGGCGTCATAGAATTCAATCGTTGCGCTTCCATCATTAAAGCTGCCAACCCTGCGGCATGGGGAGCAGCGGCGGAGGTACCAAAGAAATTCGGAATGGTGTCGCTATCTATTCTCGAATCTGCATAGAAGAAAGACGTATTGCCACCATCAACAGAAGTAATCTCAGGCTTCTTTCTTAGTATCGGATTAATTCTATTGCCTTTACCATCAAATAAAATTGCTATACCGCCAACGGATGAGTAATATGCCACTTTAGGTGTATCTACCCCATATGCCGGAGTTTGATTGAAGTTTGCAGTGCCGGTAGCGATAGCGCCTTCAGCATTAGCATGGCCGAAAATAGTTGATGCCGTCTGACCCGGTATAATACGGTTAGTATAAAGCGGATTGGTATAATCAATAAAATTAATACACTTAAGGCGGGTAGGATCCGGACCGTCGTATTTTAAGATCATTACATAAAATGTAGTGCTTCTGGTAGTATTAAGATAATCCAATAGTTCAACGGGGTCCCCGCTTCCAATGTTATCGTCCCAGCCTAACGCAACTACTTGCCCGCTTGAATTTATCAGGAAAATATCCAGGTCGGAACTGGTGCCTGCTCCTCCGGCCGAGAAATAAGGCTGATCCCATTCGAAAATACTAAAAAGTTCTCCGTTAGTAGGAATATATACGGGTTGAAGATATATAGGGGCATTGCCGGGTGCAGCAAAGTTATGGGCGGTACCATAGTCAATTCCTAAAGGAGCAGCGGTAGAAGGCCGGTATTGGCTTTCATAAGAATTATCTCCTTCGTTGCCGGCTGCGGAGAAATAAGTAACTCCCATCTTTTTCACCCTGTCTATCGCCTGTGAAATGATGCCATCCTGAAAAAATGGTTCAACATAGCCAATATCATCTATAATTACTTTACATCCTGCTTCAGCCAGTTTTATAATACCATCGGCAAATGACGCTTCTCCATAGTAAGCTGAATAAAATGCCATTTCAGCCCCCGGTGCAATATCATGAACAATTTCAGCCATACCACGACCCTCATCAGATCCGGTAGAATCATCCAGGTCTAGCAATACCTGAACAGGTTTCTTATAACCATACGGATTATCAGGTCCGGGAAGTTCGCCATTTTTTACGCCGACATCAGCCGTACCCAGGTTATTATAACTATCTGACATGATGCCTATTTTTACACCATTTCCAGTAACACCGTAATATTTTCTGGCCAGGTAAGAACGAAGCGCAGTATCACCCTGACCTATTACAGGAGTAGGCACAGCCAGCAGGCCGTTGCTTCCGGATGCACTGAATGATTTTACTGAATGTTTATACCGTAGCGAAGCCCTCATTGATATAACGATGCCTGCTGCTTCAAAAGATGGTATAGATGAAATAGGAACCGTTCCTGAAACAACACGGCCGTAGGCAGCATTTATTTTTAAACCCATCTTTTCCAACTGAGACCGCGTGTTGTTATTCAACTCTTTTACTGTAATGTCAACAAGAACACGGTCTCCTTTAATCTGCATATATTTCTTCATAGGAAGATCCGTTATGGGAGGTTGGGATCCCGGAGCAGCGCCAGAGCTGGAAGGCGCATAACTTTCATATAATTTTGTCAGTGATTCGCTGATTTTGGATGAAGATTTTTTCATCGTAGACGGTAAGGATGGCTGTACGTCAAGTCGCGGATTACCTTCCACCTGGGCATTTGTTTGAAAAGAGACAAGTAAAATAAAAGCAAAGCTGTAGCTAAAGATGAGTAGCGTTTTTATCATAAATTATTATTTAACGATGTGATAATAACCGGCAAGTCACTATTATATCTTGATAGAGTAGGAAATACCTTCAGGTATTATTATGCTATTAAATTAGCACAATTTTCATTACGTAAAAG
>CAXTDO010000068.1:0-13826 GCA_964242315.1 uncultured Flavihumibacter sp. | reverse complement strand
TATTCACTATCTCAACAACACAAGCCTCAAGCTAATCACTTGAGGCTTTCTTTATTTGCACAAAAACCAATAAGTAAAATGTTCTAATGGTTTATGTCTTTGCATTGCCTGAGTCAGCCTGGCTTTTAAATGTGCATCATTAACTTTACTTATGAAAGTGAAAGATGTTCGGATTAATAAACACATTCTTCTTTTATAAGATAAGAAGATTAAGATTTACTGTAACTTTTTTGTAAATTACATGAAACCTACTAATATGAATAGGATTCATAAGTCCATTTATTTTTTCTTCATGCTTATATTAATGTCTCTGCTTTCAACATTAGGTTACTCTCAAACGAAATATCCTGTAATTGTTGATGGTCATCCTTTAAAAGACATCTATCTACCAAACTCCCTGGGACACTTTCAAAGAAATGAAATGCCCAATTCGCTAAAAGTTACTCCTCAGCTCATAGATAAATTACCAAAAAACTCCAGAGGGTTTGATGCTTATAAGCTAAAAGATGGCATGTCATGTATCGCACCTGATAGCAGCATTCAGCTTAAGTTAACGATAGTAAACCCTAAGCAAAAATTATTTTGATAGCTGAGATCTGTTAGCATATACATAATTTATACTTGTCGTAATATTAGTAATTTTTCTCAGCCTTAAAATAGAGTTGATCATTACTTCTTCAATTTCCTTTCATCATCCCTATCTCTGATCTGTTTTCTACTACTACACATTAGTAGGCTGCTAAAATACAAAGGTGAATTATTTTAGATGTAACACTTATACTCTATGGCAAGAACAATTTAATCGTTGATAAATGCCGGATCTGGTTTATTCAGGATTCGGATTATGGTTGTGCAGGAGGCAATGCGTTGATTGTATTGCGCATCTCATCCAGGTCGTGCAGCCGTTGTTGTTTCTTTTCGAGTTGAGAAGTAAGCTTCTTTATTTTTTCATCCTGGTCTTTTACATTGTTTTCAGCAGATCGTGCATCTTTTGCTTCTTTATAAGCTCTTTTAGCCTTTCGCTTTGCACTTCTTGCATCACTCACGCTAACGTCAGTGGCCTTTGATGCCTGACTGCTGCTGGCTTCGGCTGCTTTCTGCGCATCAGAAGTTGCATCATTTGCTTTGTCCTGGTATTTCGGCAGCTTGCTTTGAGCAGCAGTTAGTTCTGCAGTGAGATCCGCAATGTCCTTACTTACACTTGCGTATTCTTTGTTCAGCTTTGCGGTATCGGCAGCCGTCTTATATTTTTGAGAAAATACTGGTATACTGGTTATAACAAGTATAATAAAATAGGAGAGGTGAAGGAATTTTTTCATGATTGAAATTATTATGTGTTAATTAATTTAGGAAAGACATCAAGCAATTTTACAACCTTTATACAAACATTCCGGATCTGATTAATCAGATACAAAGCTTTTTACAATTTTAAGAGTAGTTGCAACGAATGCCAGTATTCAGTTGAAACAATTACATTGATAACCCTTGTTTTTGTAAGGTAAACAATTAAACCAAATTAACTGCATTAATTAACTGACCGTACAATTTTTGAGGTAAAGAAAATCAGTCATTTTCAATTTTTAATTTAATATAAAAGCCGACCGTATCTACTTTAAAATCTTTATATTTCATTTCCGGTATATTCAGCGTTTGCCATGTAGTGCCCGGAAAAATAAACCCGTAACTATCTTTAGCTGTAGTTACTTTCACCGGCATCTCAAATGCGTTTTCGTCAGCATCCCATTTATATTGAACCTGTAATGAAGAGCCTTCTTTTTTAAATACCAGCGACAGTTGAGGTATGGCAGCATACCGCAGATACTGATTAAAAAATGGAGTAAGATTTTTGCCCGTTGATTTATTGAAATACCCAATAACGTCATCCGTAATGATTGACTGGAATTTTAAATCTCGCTGTATGCCTTTAAGAATACCGAACCAAAGCGAATCGTTGTCGATAATATTGCGCAAAGTATGCAGCATTAAAGCGCCTTTTGAATACATATCCCCCAGATGAAAATCGTTTACATTATAGGTACCGATGATAGCAGTGGTATTTTTTGGCGGTTCACTTTTCAGGTACTTCAAAGCAGTTGCTTTGCCATAAAAAGTTTCGTAGTTAAGTACCTCAGAATAGGTAGCAAATGCTTCGTGAATCCATAGGTCCGCCATGTCTTTACAAGTGATATTATTTCCCCACCATTCGTGTGCTGACTCGTGCCAGGCTGTTCTGATAAGATCAAGGGAATCAAACTTGTTACTGTTAACAGGATTATTCATCGGACCCATACTTACGGCACTTTGGTGTTCCATTGGGTAAAGCGATTCCAGTAATGTAAACCCATCCCGTTTAAAAGGATACTGGCCAAAACTTTTTTCATAAAGTGTAAGCATGGGTTTAATATGACTGAATATTTGTTTTGCTTTGTCTCTGTTATAAGGCATGCAATAGTAATCTAATGTAAGCGAATCTGCATGGCCGATGTATACGTCGGAAAAATGAGTGTAGTCGCCAATATTGATCGCGACATTATATGTATTGATCGGATAGCTGACGTACCAGTCGAAACGTGTTAGGTTATCTGGCAAGTCGATTTTTCGTTGAAGCCTTCCATTGGATATATCGGTCAATCCGACCGGAACGGTTATACTTATTTTCATGCTGTCGGGCTTGTCTGAAAGGTGATCCTTACATGGCCACCACAGGCTTGCACCTGAGCCCTGGCAGACAGATTCAATCCATGGTTTTCCGTTATGATCCTGGCCCCATAAAAAACCACCGGCTAATTTTGACATATCAGGCGATTGCGGTGAACCGGAATAAAAAAATGTAATTTCATCTTCGCTTCCTTTGACGAGGGTGGTTGGAAACAGGATGAATACCGCATTATACTCCCTTGTATATACCAGTTCCTGATTGTGATGGAGAATTTTTTCGATCTTCATATTGGCGTATAGGTCCACCTGCATGGTGTTGAACGGCTCAGCAGTTCGGAACCTAATGACGGTAGTTCCATGTACTGATTTGGTTTCCGGTTCCACCGTAACATCCAGTGCGTAAAACGTAACATCGTAACAGGTACGCAGAGGAGTAAGCATTCCCCGTAATGTGTCTGCCCGGGTGAAGCCATTTTTACGGTTGGTAAAATCTGTTGTAAAAGAAGAATCACTCACTACAGAAGAAACTTTAATAAAATCAACTGCTCCTTTTCTTGTTACTTTCATTTTTTGAATACTGCCTTTTCTGTCCCTCATAAACTCAAAGACCTGGTCGTATCCATGGCCATTTATAGTGAATTTATCTTTGGCTAGAACTGACAAGGCAATTTTGGCCTCACCAGGTATATCGATCGTTAAATTATCATCTTCTATTTTCAAAACGGCTATTTTATAAGTATTCAGTCGATACTTACCGGTATATTCGGTGAGATATTTCACTTTCGAAGAAAGTAGCGTATCAGCAAATGATTCATAGATTTTTGTCCATTGCATATTCAACTCCTGTAACCACAGAAATTTTGTAACAACACCCAGACTGTCTTCGATAAATTCAATATTGGCTGCAGGCTGTACTTGTTTTGCCCTGAATGTTTTGCCTGCAATAAGCTGCAAATCAGTTTTACCCTGACCGGGAAATGCAAGGAGCAGGTGATTGTTTTCTTTTTTAACCGAATACTTTCTTAGAGAGTCGGATTTTAGGCTGTAGGTGCCTACAAATTTATCAGGTGCACTTTCATTTTTATCAGAAGTATTCTCTTGCGAAAACAGCCGGGTAACGGAAATTATTATCACGAAAAAAATAAGAAAAGCAATTTTCATCAGTTTCAAATTTTGAGTGAAATAATATTACCATAAAGCAACCTCACACCTGCTTCCGGCTTATTAAAATCTTGTCGATCCTCCTGTCATCCATATCTATCACCTCAAATTCAAAATCCTTCCATGTTATTTTTTCTCCCGGTAAAGGGATATGGTGCAGGTGTGCAAGCAGCAAACCGCCCAGTGTATTAAAATTCTCGGAATGATTTTCGGCTTCGGCAAGGTTGAAAAAATTAAGGAACTCGAAGAATGGAAACTGGCCGTCTGCAAGCCAGGTGTTGTTATCCCGTGGGATGATCTGGTAATCAAGTTGATTGTATTCTGTAGCATCGCCGATGAGCGCGTCAACCATATCATCCATGGTTATCATTCCCTGCACGGCGCCATATTCATCCACTATAACGGCACTATGTAAGCGATTGTATTTAAACTGTTCCAGAACGTTATAAACCGGGGTATGCTCGTGCACAACGATTGCTTTTTTGACAAAGTCCTGCAGCTTAAAACTTTCGTTATGCAGGTCCTGTGGAAAAAGATCTTTAACATTAATAATTCCTACCAGGTTATCCAGTGCACCGTCGGCAACAGGATATATAGAATGTACCTCAACAGCCATTTTCTTCTTTATTGTTTCCAGGTTATCATGCACATCTAACCATATCAGGCCAGAACAGTGCGTCATGAGTTCGGCCACTTTTCTATCCCCCAAAGAAAAAACCCGTTGAACAATGCCATGTTCAATTTCTCTTATTTCGCCGCTTTCGGCGCTACTGTGTATAATTGATTTAATCTCTTCTTCAGTAGCGTTCCCTTCAGGCTGGTCTTTAAAACCAAATAGTTGCAGTACCACATTATTGGTTTTAGTAAGCAACCAGATAAATGGTTTTGTAAGTCGGGATAAAAAACTCATCGGCTTAGCTACGGTCGCGGCTATGGCTTCAGGAAAAGCAAGACCGATGCGTTTTGGAATGAGCTCTCCAAATACAATTGACAGGTAGGTTATGATAATTACTACTATTAAAACAGCAATGCTATGCGAATAGGGCTTAAGATAACCTGAAGCACTTACGAAATGCTCAATTGTATCGGTCATTTTTTCTCCGCTAAAAATACCGGTTAAAATGCCTATCAGCGTGATGCCAATTTGTACGGTTGATAAAAATGTATTGGGATTATTAGCAAGTTCCAGAGCTTTTTTTGCACTTGCATTTCCTTTTTTAGCGGCACTTTCCAGTTTAAACTTTCTTGAGGAGACCAGCGCTATTTCACTCATTGAAAACACGCCATTAAGGAGGATCAAACAAATAATCATTAGTATTTCCATAGTTATCAGAACTTGTAAATATCAAACAAAAATAAAGTATAGCGAACAGCTTTTTAACAAAAGCTTTTGAAGTATCCCTTTTAACCGGTAAGTGTGATAGCTAATTTAGATGTATGATTCGTGTTACAATTTATATCCTCTTTTTATTGTTTGTATCTGCCGGCAGTTTATCAGCTCAGCAAATTGTTCGGGGAAGGATTTATGACAGGAAAAAAGACAAAGTACTGGCCTCTGTAACTATAAGGAATTATTCTCAAAAAATTGTAAGGCAATCTGATTTTGGTGGTAACTACGCAATCAAAGCAGTTGAAGATGAGGTGCTCATATTTTCATCTGTATCCTATCTACCGGATACTGTGAGGGTAACTTCATTTATGCTTAATAATTCGTTTGACGTTTCGCTGGAGCCCGATCCTGAATTGTTAGAAAAGGTTATGGTAGGCGAGTATAGTAATTACCAGCTCGATTCATTAGGCAGACGCGAAGAATATCAGAAATTTTATGACAGCAAAAAGGTTCAGCTTGTTGAAACCGCTCCTGATGGCGCCTTTGGCATTAAATTTAACCCGGTAAGTTTTTTTAGTAAAAAGGAAAAAAGAAAAAGAACGTTGCTCGCGCGGCTGCAGTATAATGAGGAGCAGTATTATATTGACTCCAGGTTTGCAACGACGTATGTGAGCCGGTTAACCGGACTTACAGGAGATTCTCTTCATACGTTTATGTTGCGTTACCGGCCGTCCTACTCCCAGACAAGAAAAAGCTCGCAGGATGATATGCTCTTGTATGTAAATGATAAGTTTAAGGAGTTTAAGAAGTAGCGGTTTTTTTTAACTACAGAGGAAAGGCCAGAGTTTAGACCTATAAGGTTTTCAAAACCTTATAGGTCTAAACTCTCGGCACTTTCTCTGTGGTTAAAAAAAACTCAACCATTAACTGCCTTATTTACCAAATCCGCCGCCTCACTCAACAGGATAGCAGATTGTACTTTAAGTCCGCTTTCATCAATAAGCTTCTTTGCTTCGGTGGCGTTAGTACCCTGCAAACGCACAATGATCGGAACTGTAATATTACCCATGGAGTTGTACGCATCTATCACGCCCTGAGCCACACGGTCGCAACGTACAATACCTCCGAAAATATTTATCAGTATGGCCTTTACTTTAGGATCTTTTAAAATAATTCTAAAACCCGCTTCTACTGTTTGCGCGTTGGCTGTACCGCCCACATCCAGGAAGTTAGCAGGTTCGCCACCACTAAGTTTAATCATATCCATAGTTGCCATAGCAAGGCCGGCGCCATTTACCATACAACCCACATTACCATCGAGTTTCACAAAGTTCAAATTGTATTTACCCGCTTCCACTTCCGTAGGATCTTCTTCACTGATATCTCTTAATACAGCCAGTTCAGGGTGACGCATCAAGGCATTGTCATCCAGATTCATTTTACAGTCAACAGCGATAATTTTATTATCACTGGTTTTAAATAATGGATTTATTTCTACCATGCTACAGTCTAATCCTACATAAGCATTGTAAAGACTTGTAACAAATTTTACCATATTTTTAAATGGCTCCCCGCTTAATCCTAAGTTGAATGCAATTTTACGTGCCTGAAATGCCTGTAGTGGTCCTACCGGATGCACCCATTCCTTAAAAATTTTTTCAGGAGTGCTATGCGCCACTTCTTCAATATCCATTCCTCCTTCAGTACTATACATGATTACATTCTGGCCTTTTGACCTGTCAAGCAGAATTGACAAATAAAACTCTTTAACGGGGTTTGGACCTTCATAATAAACGTCCTGAGCCACCAATACTTTGTTTACAACTTTTCCTGCCGGTCCCGTCTGAATAGTAACAAGGGTGCCACCTAAAATATTTTGTGCAATATCCTTTACGGCTTCCGCATTTTTGCCCACTGCTACTCCTCTTTGTTCTTTCCCTACAATCTTTCCTTTTCCACGACCGCCCGCATGGATCTGTGCCTTTACTACAGCGAAGTTACTTCCATACTGGGTTTTAATAAGGCGGTAAGCTTCTTCCGCTTCTCCTGGTGTATTACAGGCCATTCCTTCCTGTACCGGAACATTGTATTTTTTTAATAATTCTTTGGATTGATATTCGTGAAGATTCATACTGGAAGAGTTTGTTGCGAAAATAGAACAGGATTCTCAGGATTGGAAATAATTTACAGAATCCTGGAGCAGGATTTACGGGATTGTAAATAATTTACAGAATTTTGACGCAAGATTGCAGAAAGGATAAATTTTTGTCTACAAACATACCACTACTGCCATTAGTAAAACTATAGCGATAAGTTATCTGCTAAATTCTGTAAATTATTTCCAATCCTGTAAATCCTGCTTCGAAATCCTGCTTTACCTTTGAAAGCATGACTGATTTTTTACCTGATGTTGAGAAATGTCTGGAAGTACTGAATGAAGGAGGTGTTATTTTATATCCTACCGATACGGTATGGGGACTGGGTTGTGACGCCACTAACAAAGAAGCCGTTCAAAAATTATATCGGCTGAAACAGCGACCCGGCAGCAAAAGCATGGTAGTGCTGGTTGCAGACGAGCGTGATATCCTGCGACATGTTACACAACTGGATCTTCAAATTTTCGATTACCTCAAAACCGTTCAGAAACCTACCACTGTTATTTATCAGGGTGCTGTAGGGCTGGCAGAAAATGTTGTTGGCGCTGATGGCAGTGTAGCTATCCGGTTAGTACATGAACCCTTTTGCAAGCATCTGATAAAAAGATTGAGAAAGCCGGTTGTAGCTACTTCTGCAAATATATCCGGACAGCCAACACCGGCTTTATTTAGCGAAGTATCAACCGCCATAAAAGAAGGAGCCGATTATATAGTAGCATACCGTCAGGATGATCTAAACACTGCGTCGCCATCATCCATCATTAAATGGAACAGAGATGGAAGCATCACTACCATCCGCTAACATAGATAAACGGACATATTTGTAACTTGCCTGCCTACATGCAAAAATTTCTCCTTATACAAACAGCTTTTATAGGTGATGTAGTGCTTGCCACCGGTTTGATTGAAAAGCTTCATTTTTATTTCCCCAATGCTTCCATTGATTTTCTTACAAGAAAAGGGAATGAATCTTTGCTGGCGGGCCATCCATTTTTGAATGAGGTGCTTGTATGGAACAAACAGAAAGGCAAGATAAAAAACCTGTGGAAAATGTTGCGTTATATACGTAGCCGTAAGTATGATAAAGTGATCAATGTGCAGCGATTTGCAGCGACCGGTCTGCTTACTGCCTTTTCAGGCGCCGGGCAAACAATCGGGTTCGATAAAAATCCTCTTTCATTTTTCTTTTCTATAAAGGTAAAACATGTAGTCAGCGCTGGCGGGGTAATAAGGCATGAAATAGATCGCAATGATGATCTGGTAAAGTCTTTCGCCGGTGAAAAAGTTTTCAAGCCGGCTTTATATCCTTCAACAGATGATGTTAAAGCAACAGCGGTATATAAACGACATCCTTATATCTGCATTGCTCCGGCTTCAGTATGGTTTACTAAACAATACCCCGTTGAGAAATGGGTCAGCTTTATTAAATTGTTGCCTGCTGGTAATCAGCTCATTTTGTTAGGCGCTCCTGGTGATAAGGCTCTCTGTGATGATATCATCTGGCAGTGTGGAGATGTTACAATTGCTAACTTATGTGGTAGACTGAGTTTTCTTCAGTCGGCGGCTTTGATGAAAGACGCTGTTATGAACTATGTGAATGATTCGGCTCCCATGCATTTTGCTTCGGCTGTGGATGCGCCGGTTACGGCCGTGTACTGTTCTACCATTCCTTCGTTCGGATTCGGACCTTTGTCAACTAAAAGTTTTATAGTACAAATTCCGGAGCCTCTCTATTGCAGACCCTGTGGCCTTCATGGTTACAAAGCCTGTCCTGAAGGTCATTTTAAATGTGCTCTGAACATTAATGATAATGATCTGGTATCAACGCTACCTGGTCGGGGCTAATCGTGGGTCAGTCTTACATGCACCAACCTTATTATATTTGCAGCACATATGTACATCAAATGCACTGAAAGAGAATTATTTGTATTTAGCAAAATAGCGCTGGCAGCCAGTGAACTGAATATGCCCTGTTACATCATCGGTGGTTTTGTAAGAGATAAAATACTGGGACGGAAAACAAAAGATGCAGATATTGTCGGCGTTGGAGATGGTATTGCCCTGGCTTATAAAACCGCAGAACAGTTTACACCTCAGCCGGTTGTTACTTATTTTAAAAATTACGGCACTGCGCAAATCAAAATAGATGGATTTGAAATTGAGTTTGTAGGTACGCGTAAGGAAAGTTACCATCCCGACAGCCGTAATCCTGACGTGGAGCCCGGAAGCCTGGAAGACGATCAGAACAGGCGGGATTTCACCATCAATGCGCTTGCTGTCAGCTTAAATGAACCAGATTTCGGTGAATTGATAGATCCTTTCAATGGGTTACACCATATTGACCAGAAAATAATACAAACACCAGGCGATCCTGTTAAAACGTTCAGTGATGATCCGCTCCGTATGCTTCGTGCCGCCCGGTTTGCATCTCAACTCAATTTTAAGATAGAAGATAATACCTTTCTTAGTATCAAAAAAAATGCGGAGCGCATCAGGATTATTTCTCAGGAACGGATTACCACTGAGTTAAATAAAATATTGCTCAGCGATAAACCATCTGTTGGTCTTGATCTGTTATACCGTTCACGATTGTTGCACCTGATCTTTCCGCAGATGGTTGATCTTGCCGGTGCTGAATACATAGATGGCATGGGACACAAAGATAATTTTTATCATACTTTACAGGTTGTTGATAATATCTCTAAGCATACTGATAACCTATGGCTCAGGTGGGCAGCATTATTGCATGATATTGGAAAACCGGCAACAAAGAAGTTTGAAGAAGGCCATGGGTGGACTTTTCACGGGCATGAGGTAGTCGGAGGACGCATGGTGCCAAAAATCTTTGCAAAGTTCAAATTGCCTCAGCATGAACAGATGCGGTTCGTTCGCAAAATGGTGGAGCTGCATTTAAGGCCGATAAGTTTAACGAAAGAAAACATCACTGATTCGGCTATCCGCCGGCTGTTATTTGATGCGGGTGATGATCTTGAAAGCCTTATGATATTATGTGATGCCGACATCACCTCAAAAAATAAGGAAAAGGTCAAAAAGTTTCTTTCAAATTTTGAGCTGGTAAGAAAACGTTTGAAAGATGTAGAAGAAAAAGACCGGGTGAGAAACTGGCAACCACCGGTTACAGGAGAAATGATCATGGAAATGTTTGGTATTCCGCCGTGCAAGCTGGTAGGTGATATTAAAAAAACTATGAAGGATGCTATACTCGATGGAGAAATAGCAAACAACTATGAAGAAGCGTATGAGTTTGTATTAAGAAAGGGGAAGGAATTGGATCTTAAAGTGGTTCATTAACACGGTCAGGTAACGAAGGTGTTGAATTTCGGGAATCTGTGTTACTTTTGACGCAAAACCAACTTGGAAACCTTCAACAGTTAAGATATTTGCGTTAGATTCACTTATGATGGTAAGCAAGGAATAAAATTAAATGCATTATGGCAGTATTGAGATTCAGAATATACCTGGAAGAGGATGATAGTGTTTACCGTGATGTAGTCATCCGTCATAAACAATCATTTTTAAATCTTCACCAGTCTATCTTAAAGGCTTATGAATTTGACAATAAGCACCAGGCGACATTTTTTAGAAGTAACGACAAATGGCAGCGTGGAAAAGAAATTACTTTTCAAAAATATCCAAACAGGGAATACAAGGTAGAGCCACTGCTAATGGAGACTACTATTCTTGGCTCAGAGATCTTCGATCCAAATCAGCGTTTTATTTATGTGTATGATTTTGTAAAAAACTGGAGTTTCCAGGTAGAGCTTATAAATGTTTCCAAGGAAGAAAATCCGCGGTTAGAATATCCGGCTGTTATTCGTACAGAAGGTATCGGGCCGTCGCAATACGGTACGAGAGGTTTGATAGGAGATAAACTTACCGAGGTGGAAGAAAAGTATGACCTGGGTAAAAATGTGGAAGGTTTTGGCGAAGAAGGTGAAGCCGTTGAAACTGATGATGAAACAGAAGACGAAGAAGAGAAGAGAGATGAGGTGGCAGAAGAATAAGAAGAGCTTCTTGTAACCTTTGCATAAAATACAATAGCAACCTTGATAGCGGGTACCGGGCAGAGTTATTAAGCATGTTTAAAAGTATGACAGCGCATTAAATACTACGTCCTTTGCGGTTCCCTTCTGACTTAAAACAGGTGCTATTAAATTTGGTCCTGATTATCGAATAGCTGTCTTAACGCAATGACATTGCCCTATAGGTACTTATATCAATGTTTCTTCAAAACAACAATACTGCCCTTCATTAATTCTTCTGATAATTAATAGATAATCTTGAGCAAACTTCCCACCTGCATTGTCATTGTAGGACCCACCGCGGTGGGTAAAACCGCTTTTGCCATTGAAGTTGCAAAAACGCTTCAAACCCGGATAATTTCTGCCGATTCAAGGCAATGTTACCGCGAACTCAATATCGGTGTGGGAAAACCGTCTGAAGCACAACTTCAGCAAATAAAGCATTATTTCATTAATTCACATTCGATACATCAGGAAGTTAATGCTGCATCGTTTGAACAGTATGCCTTGAAAGCAATTAAAGAAATTTTTAAGATCGCTGATCATGCAGTCGTGGTGGGCGGCACCGGTTTATATATTGATGCTTTTTGTAATGGTATGGATAATATGCCCCTGATTACTCCTGAAGTGCGGAACAGTATTACTAACGGATACAGAGAAAATGGCATTGAATGGTTACAGGAAGAAATCAGAAGAATTGATCATGAGTACTTTGAAGATGGTGAAATACTCAATCCCAGGAGACTGATGCGTGCACTGGAAGTGAAGCTGTCTACAGGTCGGTCGATAATCTCATACCATACCCGCCAGAAAAAAAACAGGACATTTTCCATTGTTAAGATCGGATTAGAGTTACCGAGAGACGTTTTGTATCAACAGATTAACACCCGGGTTGATGAAATGGTGAAAAATGGATTGGAAGATGAAATTAGAAATCTGATAGCTTTTGAAAATTTGAATGCGCTGAATACTGTTGGATATAAAGAATTGTTTAAATTTTTTCATGGCCATTCTTCTCTCTCCGAATCTATTGAACTGATAAAAAAAAATACCCGCCACTATGCAAAGCGCCAGATGACCTGGTTTAAGAAGGACGAATCAGTCAAATGGATTCATCCGGTAAATCATACTGGTATTGCTGAATTACTGTGAGTATAAGGGAATGTACTTACAGAAGAAATCTATAAGTAAGTAGTTGGTTAAAACAATTGATAATGATTACACAGTGTGTACTTACAAGTACTACTTTACACCCGGTGTTTATGTCCGTCCAATGTCCGAACCATCTAATTCCTATGATAGCTAAAGGTTTAAAATAAGGTAAAAAAACCCATATTCTTATGGGTTTTTTTCTTTGATATCTTAAAGTTTAAATCCTGCAGTCAGCACTATATTACCTGAGTTTCCTTTAATTGTTGCAAATGTATTTGCCTTATCACCTAAGCGGTATGGAAAGTTTACATCTTTCTGCAAACCGTACACGTAAGCTAAATCGAGAATCACACCTTTATTCCGGTAACCAAGTCCGCCACTTATATATTCGCGACTAGCTTTTAATTCACTTTCTTTATTGGGATTTCCATAGTGTGCAAAACCCGCCCTTACCATCACCGTATTGAATTTTAATTCACCACCGACCCTGAAGTTAAAGCTGCCTTTATAAATGTCGTCGATCGTTTTATTAATGTTGTCATAGTAACTATTATCAGAATTATCTGTACTTGCCGTTTGATAAGAAGAAGCCTTGTAATTGATGTACTCAATGTCTGCTGTCACAAAACCTCTTTGCTGGGTAACATCTTCCACCTCTCTGAAAACGTATGACCCGCTAAGTAGCACTTTCCAGGGTGAAACGAAGTCGTATTCGTAGCTGGAGATCCGGTTATTGGTAAATACATCAGAACTTACCTGCTTTAGATGAGCATAACCTTCTGTTTGCGTAGACATGTCTGCATGATAGGTGTCTTTCAATCCGTACAAAGTAGGCGTATGAACCGCCAGTCCAACCCTTACTGATTCCACTGGTTTAAAGATAAGTCCAAGTTTTGCATTTAAGCCGATTCCTTTGGTAGTATATCGTTCAGTGAAAGTAGAGTAGTCGACATCATTGTTTTTATTACCGCTTATGTCACGTTCGGTATAAGTGCTGTTTCTTTCATAATTAACAATAGGAATGCCCAGACTTCCCCCAATATAAAACTTGTCGTTTTTATTAGCAGCGAGGCCAAAAGCCAGCTCTGTAATACCACCTGTTGTTTTGATGGAATTTTCCTGTTCGCGGGAGGCAAGTTTATAAATAGGTAAGCCCACTACCTCTAAATTACCACCCACCCTGGCTGTGTCGATGAGGTAAGTATAAATAGCCATTTTGGTTCCTAAAGAGATGCTTGCGTCGTTAATTGCCTGATCAAGAGAAAGACCTGACCCTGCTAATTCTGAAGCATATTGCTCTGAGTAAGAACTGTAATCATTCTGACC
>CAXTDO010000067.1:0-13941 GCA_964242315.1 uncultured Flavihumibacter sp. | reverse complement strand
ACTGTTGCCTGTCGGTAATGCGTTTATTGAAATATCTTTTATGTATATCCAGCATATAAATAGTAGCGGAACTATTAAACCCTGAACTGATAGTTCCCATAGCTGCCGAAAGTATGGCAGCGAAGATCAGTCCGACAACACCGGAGGGCACTTTATTTACTATAAAGTGTGGAAGCACTTTGTCGCCGATATCAGCGTCCGTTAATGAAGCTGCTTTAGTAAGCACCTCCTGAGATGATGCGCCGGTTCCAAGGTTTATCAGCGCTACCTGTTCTTTAACCTGTTGCAACATATCAGGATGCTGATGGTAATAAGTATAGAGGCAGGTACCTATAATAAAAAACATCAGGGAAGAAGGCACATACATGTACACGCATAACCAAAGTGATTTAGACGCTTCCTTAATGTTCGGTGCGGCATGATAGCGCTGTACATAATTCTGATCTACGCCAAAGTTGGTAAGGTTGATCAGTAATCCGTATAAAAACACTACCCAGAAAGTATCTGTGGTAAAGTCTGGTTTCAGGCTGCCCAGGCTCAGTTTATTGCCGGTTACCGCAGTATGGTAAATTTCTTTAACGCCACCGTTTACGCCCCAAATCACTAATACCAATACCAGTATAGCGCCTATTGTTTTTATAACACTTTGTACCACTTCAGTCCAGATCACGGCTTCCATTCCGCCTATGACGGTATATATGGTGACCACTATTCCGGTAATAAAAATAATCAGCCTGATATCTATACCGGTAAGCGCATTGAGTGTGATGCCTACGCCCAAGAATATGGTGCCGGTTCGTGCTAATTGTGTCAGAAGAAAACAGGCAACGGTGTATGTCCGGGCCCAGGGACCGAATTTTTTTTCGAAGTGTTCGTATGCGGAGATTTCACCTGTTTTGCGGAAGAAGGGAATGAGAAATTTTACGGCAATCAGCACTGCTACCGGAAGCGTTAATGTAAAAACAAATGAGTTCCAGTTACTACCAAAGGCTTTGCCCGGGTTACCGATAAAAGTATTACTGCTGAGGTAAGTACCAAACAATGACATGCCAATCGCCCAGCCAGGAATTTTTCCGGAAGCTGTTGTAAACTGTGCGGTGCTTTTGTTCTTTCTTCCCAAGTACATGCCCATCAATATCATGGAAAGAAAATAAACAATCAGAACGATGATGTCTAATAGTGGTAGTTGCTTCATGATTGATAGTTGGTTCCTCTGAAGGTCTTTTTTAAACACAGCGTACACAGAGGAAGGAAACACAGAGTGCGCAGAGGGCCTCCGTGCGCTCTGTGTTCCCTTCCTCTGTGTATTCTGTGTTTAAAAAAGCCTGGAGAATTTACAGCCAAACTACAAACTTATTTTTTAATAACCCAACTGGACTAAAGGCGCTCTATCCATACAAAACAGTTTCATACCGATACATCGGAATTTGTTTAATTTCATTGCTGTTTCTTTATGTATGCTTCTTATGAGAATCTATTCTTTCATCACGCATATAGCAGGCTGGATCTTGTTCCTGAGCTTACCGATCCTGTTTGTCGGAAACCAGTCGGGTGGAAGCGACTTTTGGTCCATCCTGTTTTCGCTGAATGCTCTGTTATTTTTTCTTACTTATGTGGGCATCTTTTATCTGAACTCCTATTTTCTTATTCCACAGTTGTATGCTAAAAGAAGGTGGTTGCTATATGGTCTTTCCTTACTAATAATATTAACGGGCGTGTGGGCATTACGGCCATACGATCGCCTTATTAATAAAATGTCAGACAGGCCCGCCGAAGAGTTTAACCGGCGGCCACCACCTGAAAGATTTCAACCTCCGGAAAAGCGCTTTAATGAACCAGATCACAGGGAAATGAATGATCTACCTTCCGATTTATCAGGCCCTCGTCCAGAAAGTCGGAGCCCTTCAACGGAGCCTTACCGGAAACCTCCCGCGCATGATGGTTGGCGCAGACAGAACGCACCGTTCCTTGACATCATCAGCATATTTCTTTTTATCATTGTTCTTATTTTCAGTTTGGCAGTGAATTTTTTGTCCAGGTTACGTGTTGCCGAACAGCGCGCGCTGCAGGCTGATGCTGATAAAGCGAACGCCGAACTTTCGTTCCTGAAAGCACAAATCAATCCGCACTTTTTATTCAATACCCTTAATAACATTTACTCACTGGCAGCATCAAAAAGTGAGCATACTGCTGAAAGTATCATGAAGTTATCCAACATCATGCGCTATGTTACAGATGACGTGGCCGCTGATCTTGTTCCGCTGGCAAATGAGGTGGATTTCATCAAAGACTATATCGACCTGCAACTGTTACGATTGGGAAAGAAAATGAATGTACAATTTTCTGTAAAAGGCCCGACAGAAAATAAAAAAATTGCGCCTCTCGTGCTGGTAACATTTATTGAAAATGTTTTCAAGTATGGCATCAGTACTCATGAAAAGAGTGATATCATTATCGAAATCAACGTCAAAGAAAAAGAGCTCATCTTTTTCAGCCAGAACAAATTATTTTCACATCCACGCAATGCGGAACGTGCCGGTATCGGCATCGCAAATACCCGCAAGCGGCTGGAGCATCTGTATCCTGGTGGATATCTGTTAGACATAGATACGCAAAATGAGAAATTCACTGTAACATTAACCTTGCAGGCGTAACTTGCTGCGTGAATAGTTAATGATTAATGATTAATGATTAATGATGAGTTATGAATTTTGAATTTTGAATTTTGAATTTTGAATTTTGAATTTTGACTATGCTTCATAATTAATCATTCCTTAAAATCATACACTCTTGAAATGTATAATTATTGATGATGAACCGCTGGCTATAGATTTAATAACAGGATACCTGGCTAAATTTCCAGACCTGCAATTGGTGCAGTCATTTGATGATGCATTATCAGGAGCTGAGTTCCTTCGCCGGATACCTGTTGATATTTTATTTATTGATATCAACATGCCCGACATTACCGGTCTTGACCTGGTACGTTCACTGGTTGAAAAACCCATTGTAATTTTTACCACTGCTCATAAAAAATTCGCCATAGATGGTTTTGATCTCGATGCCATCGATTATCTTTTAAAACCAATTTCTTTTGAACGCTTCTCAAAAGCGGTTAACAAAGCCATTGAATACTACGGCTATAAAAATAAAAGCAATAATGAAACAAATGAAAATCTGTTTGTTTACTCAGAATACAGGTTGGTTAAAATTGCGCTTAACGATATTGAATACATCGAAAGCCTGGAAGATTATATAAAAATAAACCTCATCAATGCAAAACCAATACTAACATTGATGCCGCTTAAAACAGTATTGGAAAAATTGCCTGCAAATAATTTCACCCGCATACACAGGAGTTACATTGTTAATATCAACAAAGTTCAATCTGTTTTAAACAGAAAACTCACGTTGTCTTCTTCTACCGAACTACCCATAAGCGACAGTTATGTTAATTTCATTAACAACTGGAAGTCGCGATAGGAAAGGCTTTCAGCTTCTTTTACCGATC
This sequence comes from uncultured Flavihumibacter sp., assembly GCA_964242315.1. Lineage (GTDB taxonomy): Bacteria > Bacteroidota > Bacteroidia > Chitinophagales > Chitinophagaceae > JADCRZ01. The sequence continues at coordinate 10,430 of CAXTDO010000067.1, read as the reverse complement.
ATCGGCACAATGTACGTGTCTACCGATTAGTGCATTAAAATGAATGAGGATAGGTTGAATTTTACATCATCGAAAGAATCACCATCCCTTCATAAAAAATTTTTATTGTTATGGAAAGAAGCAGATTTTTAAAAAATGGAATTGCTGCACTAGGGGCAGCCTTTGTAATACCTTTAGTTAATTCATGCAAGAAAGATGTAGATACCGGCACTGTTGATACCGGCACAACCGGCGGTGGAACAACTACGGGTACCTGCACTACAACGCCTACAGAAACAGACGGCCCCTTTCCTACCAAAACGCCATCAAGTCTTGTTAGCGCAAACATAGTAAGTGACAGAACCGGTGTGCCTCTTACTATAAAGATCACCATCAATAATAAGAACAGCAGTTGCGCCGCCCTTGCAGGTGCCATCGTAGACATCTGGCATTGCGATGCTGCCGGCAATTATAGCGAGTACGGCGGATCTGGCATGCAGTCTGCCAATTATACTTCCGTGCATTTTTTAAGAGGGCGGCAGGTAACAGATGCAAGCGGACTGGTAACGTTCACCAGTATTTTCCCTGGCTGGTATTCAGGAAGAGCACCCCACATCCACGTGCATGTGTACAGTGCCGGCGGCACATCTTTATTAATTACACAGATTGCTTTTCCAACAGACGTATGCAACACCGTATACACTACAGCCTCTCCTTACAGTTCACGTGGCAAGCAGGATACTGCAAACGCTAATGACAATGTATTTTCCGATTCTTTGGCCAGTGAACTTGCCACTGTCAGCGGCAGTGTGGCAAGTGGATATTCCCTTATGCATTTGATAACCGTTAATGGTTAAATCAGGCTCTTATAAACCAAAGTTCATGACTGATTCATCCAAAGCAAAAATTTATCTCAGCGATGAGCGTGGCCTTGACGAAGGGGGTTTATTCAGAAGCTTTCAAACATTTAATTTCGAAAAGTTTTTCAATGAGTATAAAACACCGTTCCGGGAGTTATATGTACTGAATGATGAAACCCTTGCTGGTGGCAGTTCTGTAACGATGAAAGTGCAGGAAGATTCCAGTATTATTCTATTACCGGTTGTTGGCGCCATTGACTATAAAGACAGTTCTGGCAATGAGACAATGGTGAACGTGGGCGAAATTCAAATAACCGATCTGCCTAAAGGAAGTGATTTTAAGCTGGTAAATCCTTATGAGGATGACCTGATAAATTATTTGCAATTGCGTGTAAGGAAATCATCTGCTGCAATGACGACTGTGCCGAGGGTGATGCAGGTTGAGCTAGTAAAAAACAAAAACAGCTTAGTGAAGATTGAAACTGCTTTAAGTCACGTTTTCCAATTAAGCGTAGGTCAGTTTAGAGGCCGTGAAGAAGCAGTGTATCAATTGAAAGACCCTCACTCCGGATTATTTGTTTTTGTTATTGAAGGTGCGTTTGAAGTACAGGGTCGCCTGCTTCATTCACGCGATGGTTTGGGGTTCTGGGACTTGGCTGGTTCACTAGAACTGGAGGCATTGAGTACTGAGGCAATTGTTTTGTTGATGGAGATGCCTTCGATGTTTCTTTAATCACATAGATTGTCTGAACTGTGATTAAATGATTAAATGATTTCCATGATTGTTGATACAGATCATAGTAATCATTCAATCACAGTTCACCACCTAACCATCAAAGTAACTCCAAAGGTTTCAGGATCGCCCAGACGCACCGCACCGAAATCGTACGCATAAGCGAAGTACCTGGTATCGGTAGCATTCCTATCCCATAACATAATTTCAAAATTTTTAGCTGCTACACCCGCACGCAGATTCAATAAATGATAGGGCGACTGGCTGATGGTGTTACCCAGGTCGTAGTAAGTAGTTCCCAGGTATTTCCATTCTCCGCGGATGACTGCCTTTAATTGCTGGCGGCCGCCAATAGCGTAACTGTATTGTGCTGTTAACAACGACGTAATTTCAGGAGTAAATATCTGGTGTTTGCCGGCAAGGTCTACCGAAGTTCCGTTCTGCGAAATTTTTAACGACTCAAACCGCGTGTGTGTATAACCAACATTATAACCCAGTTCTACCCCCTTAAGCGGCTGGGTAAACAACTCGGCTTCCACGCCTTTGCTAACCAGCTTGCCGGTGTTTTTTGTTATGGTAACGGCTTCAGGCAATACAAGCGTTGGCACCTGGGCGTTAGTAATGTTACTATAAAATGCATACAGGTTTAAACGTGTTGATTTGTCAAACAAATCATTCTTGATTCCCGCTTCGTAATTGTTGCTGTACTCCGGCTCATAAGCATACAAAGGTGGCTGGGAAGGATCAGACGACAAAGGCGTTAAACCACCGGCCCTGAAACCACGGCTATAAGTTGCGTACACCATGGAGCTGCCGGAAAGACGATAGTTTATGGAAAGCTTTGGCGAAAAGGCATTAAAATTAGCGTGGGCTGCTGAGTCGGGAAAAGAAGTGATGTATGCCGGATCAGGATCGTGTTGATATGTTGCTGATACGTGTTGCTTTTGGTGTTCATAATCGTATCTGACACCCAGGGTAACATCAAGATTTTTTGCAATGCTGTAGGTAGCCTGACCGAAAACTGCAATGCCGAAGTTCTTCGATTCTGTGGTATTAACCGCTGTAAACAATGAATCAGGAACACCGATCAGCGGAGCATCTTTTCCGTAACGAACTCCCTGCCTTGCGGGGTTATCCTGATAAAAAATGTAAGAACCTGCTGTCCATTTAAAAGCCGATTCGGACGAAGCAGGTGACGATAATTTAAACTCCTGCGTAAACACTTTTACATTGTTCCACTTCTTGCCATAGTTATTTACAACTGTAACAGCATCGAGTGGAGAAAAATCTCCGTCAAGCGGAGCCCGGTAGTAACGATAATTTTTTTGAAAGGCAGTCTGCGAACTGAAGTTGACGGAAGCACCGTTATAATTTGCCGAGAACGAAGCGTTCTGCGTGTTATCAACCATAGTTGCCAGCGCATTCTGATTAAGCAGGAATTGCTTCTTGGCAGCATTATCGCCTGCAACCAGCGGGAAGGCGCCATTGTTCCGGTTATCATGGTGTTTCAAGTTTAAATTAAACACCCAGTTGCTGCCGGCAATATATTTTAAATAGTAGTTACCGGTAATACTATGCTGATTGTCGTATGGCTTGTTATTAAATTCGTTGTGATAATAGCCATCACGCTGGTTGTACATTGCTGCTGCACCGATGTACAACTTATCTTTTATGAGAGGCGTTTTAAAGCTTACCGTATATTTTTGCTGATTATAGTTGCCAAGATCGGCCTGAAAAAATCCACTCATCTGGTTGGTGGGCTGCCTTGTTATAATATTTACCACCCCACCCATAGCGTTCCTTCCATATAAGGTTCCCTGCGGGCCTCTTAACACCTCAATACGCTCGGCATCTATCAGCACCGGGATATAAGTATCCAGTCCGAATTGATTTACTCCATCTATATAAGTGGCTACGGCAGGAACATAGGATGTAGTGGTAATGCCACGTATACCGGTAACGTTGCGATGATCGCCCGGCTCGGATGAGTACAGGTTAGGTACTATTGCCGTAAGCTCTTTACTGTTCCATAACCTGAACTCCTGTATCTGGCGGGATGAAATAGAAGTGATGCTCACAGGTACCTGCTGTAACAACTCTTCTTTCTTTTGCGCGGTAACGATAACTTCGTCCAGCCTGCGACTTGCGTCGGCCAGTGTAACAACAACGTTTTCATCGCTGCTACTCTTTACCAGTAATCCGCGGTTGCCGGCAGCATAACCGATGGCGGTTATCTCAAGCTGGTAGCGTCCCGGCTTTAAATTATTGAAATTGAAATGTCCTTCATGGTCTGTGATCAGCAGTTTGTTGCTGTTTAATAAACGAACGTTTGCCACCGCAATGGCCTGCGATTTACTGTCTTTAATTTTACCTGAGAGGTTAACCACCTGCTGACTAAACGCCAGCATCGCATTTAACAAAAAACAACATAACAGGATAGCATGGTTAGGTTCATTAGTTCTTCTTGCTTTCATCGCCGTGGAAATAATTTTGAGTAGTTGATTTAACGCTCAAAATTAAATGAATCATTTAATTATTAATGGTTAATGATTAACGGCAAATTTTATTCATTCGATGTTTTTTGCTTATCACTTCTTCAACATTCACTAACAGCAATCACCCATTAATCATTAATAATTAATCATTACCTCAACAACGTAATATCTCCTTTCTTACTCGCCCTGGTGCCGTCGGTAAATGTTACTTCTAGCGTGTAAGCATACACATCCATCGGTTGCATCACTCCTTTGAATTTGCCATCCCATCCCTGGTTAATATCGGTGCTTTCAAACACCTTCTGGCCCAGCCTGTTGTAAATGGTAAATTTCATCTTTGCAATCGCGAAGCCCTTTACATAAATCCTGCTTGCCTGTTCGGGACCTTGCGGTGTAAAGGCATTCGGAACATCAAGTCTTGGTACTACGATTGTTCTAACTGTGGTACAGGCTGTGTCTGTACATCCTAACTGATTGAAGGCGACGAGGCATACAGTGAAAGTTCCGGTAACATTATACTGATGTTCAATGGTGGAACGGCTGGTGGTTAATAAAGTATCGCCATCGCCATAAATCCATTTGAAACGCACGGCATTGGCAGATGAGGCATTGGTAAAAACAAACGGCGTGTTTTCAACAGGCACTGTAGGTGTAACCGTAAATACGGCCGTGGGACTTACCTGCACCACTAACGTTGACTGAATGGAATCTTCCTTATTACAGGTATTGGCATCTATGGCCTTTAACTTAACTACATAACTGCCTGGGCTGATATATAAATGCGTTGGATTGATGCTATTTGAGGTACTGCCATCACCAAAATCCCATAAAAATGTTTCCCCTGCAAGCGACGTATTTTCAAAAACGGCAGTATAAGGTGCACAGGCTATTGCAGGTAATTTAAAGGTTGCTTTCACCGTTGGCGATATACGGATTTCTTTTAAAACCGAATCGGGCCCGTTACAATAACTGGTATCAAGCAGCACCAGTCCTACCTTATAAGTTCCTGCTGAAAGATAAGTGTGATTAACGCTTTCATAACCGGCGGCTAAGCGGGTACCATCACCAAAGTCCCAAACAAATTTCTGTCCTGTAAACGGTTTATTGGCAGGCGACCTGGACCGGTTATCAAAACGAAATGCAAGGGCTTCGCAAGGGGGCAGCTTTACAGGATCAAAGTCGAGCACGGCAATATCGTTACGTACAATGATGGTAATATGCGCGGTATCACGGATATTGCATGTAGTGGAATCAACAGCCACCAGTTGAACACTGTAGGTTCCGATATTATTGTAGGTATGAGCAATCTCAAAACTATCCGTAACAACCGGCGGCGAGCCGTCACCGAAGTTCCATTCATAGCTTTTAGCGTTGAGGATCGTATCACGAAAGTTAACGGTTAGTGGAACACAACCTGTAGTATCAAAAACTGCATTAACATAAGCGCGTACGCCTGCACGAACACCCGCGTAGTTAAAAGAAATCTTTAAAGCTGCAAGGTTACACTGAGCGCCGGTTCTTGAAGCCGAGTAACCGGTTGAACAGCACCAGGCACCCAGCGTAACGGGCCATTGCGGCCGCGCGCCACCACCACCGCTGCACGCGCATATAGCCTGGTAAATAACCCCGTGCTGATCGAACCTGCTGGTGCCTCCATCAACATGTTCCCCTATTCCGCCATTCTGACCATAAAAAGTTCCATACAATAATTTAGAAGCGTCGCGCTGCAGCACTATAAAGTAGAAATCCGATTGGTCAGGCACCCTTTTTAAAGCATCCGGTGTAACAGGCATTCGTGTAATATCATCCAGTTTATATCCACCAATGATGTCTTTTCCCCAGCCAGACACATATACATTCTCACATTGATCTACTAAAAATGCAACCGGAGAAATGTTAGGGTCGTCGGAGCCCGTTCCAAAAACGGTGGAATATACAAATCCGGAAAGGTCTTTTTTAAGCTTTGAAATAAACTGCTTTGAATTGGGATTGGAATAGAAAGTGCTGCCAATACTTACAATGGGCCAGGTGCCGGTAGTTGTACCCATGATGTACGGAAAATTATTCCGGTCGAACTGGATGCCAAACACTATGTCTATACCACCACTTCCCATATACGTGGTTTGCCTCAATACGGAACCATCATTGGAAAACACTGCTATATATCCATCGCTGGTGCCCCCCCTGAAAGTAGCCTGATAAGAACCGATCTTATTGCCAGGGAAATCAGTACTGGTAGTGCCACCGGCCATGTAAATATCCCGGTTGGCAGGGTTTAAGGCAAGCACAAAACCTGCGTCATAGCCGGTTCCACCGAGGTAAGTGCTGTACAATACATTTCTACAAGCGGCATCTACCTTTATCAGCACGGCGTCCTGGTTGCCACCAAAGGTTTTTTGAGTTGCCGTGGGAGTGGTATAAAAGTCAGATGACATAGTACAGGAGGCCAAATAGATATTATCGGCACCATCCAATATGACTTCGCTTCTTGCATCGTCGCCGTAATTATTAAGCAGTAAATAGGTTCCTCTTGAATGACTGTCTGCAATGTTGAAGCCGTCATCACCGCTTCCTCCAATTCTTACCGACCCTAACAGTGCCGTTCCTGTTGCATTGAGTTTGGTAATAACGATATCCCAATCATTGGTGCCTCTGGTTCCATAGCTGGTGGTTGTTGGATAATTTTTGGAGGCGGTTCTGCCCGCAATAACAAGGTTACCTTTTGAATCGGCAAACAGGCTATGCGGCTGGTCTCTGTTGTTGCCCCCGATATAGGTTGCGTATAAACGCTGGCTACCGTTAGAGCTGAATTTCATGATACCCATATTCCAGTAATTCTCATCATGAGCTGCAGACGCGCTATAATTTATTTGAAAAGCTCCGGGAGAGGTGGGGAAACCCGTGTCGAAAACAATGCCGCCGGCAAACAGGCTCCCGTCGTTACCATAAGTAGCCGTATAACCCCAGTTATCACCGGTACTGCCGGTAAAGGATGCAAATATTAATATCGGATCAATAATAAGCGCCGACTTGCGTGAAAAATTTTTCACCGCAAACTTTACCGTATTGCCCTCTAACTGGTAGCGGCAGTCGAGTTTTTTCTTTTCTGAAACTTCGTATTGGTAAGTATAGGGATACAATTCTTTTACCTCACCTACAGATGTTTTGATGATCAGTTCATTATTTTTGATTGTAAGCTTATCTGCTCCTTCAAATTTCATAGCAATTTGTGACGGGTCGGCACCGGGATTTACTATGAATTCGTATTTCAGGTTACCGAAGTCACTATAAAATTTCACATCGATGCCGGGATATAAATCTTTATAAGTAACTGCCTGAAATAACCGGCAGTCACCTGCCCATTTAGAAGAATCATCTCCAATAAAATAGTTATTATAACCGGGCTGCACTTTATCAGGAATAATAACGGCATTTTGGTTAGCCCCTGCGAATTCTACATTATAAGCATGTGAATGAAGGATGTCTTTAGCAGCGTTATTAACGGTTTTATCGTTAAGGGAGGTGGCATGCTTCTCAAAGACAGGAGTGTTTTCGGAAGCAGGCATGTGTCCATGCACCGATTCGCCAAACCTGGCAAGATCCTCGGGGTTATGCTGTACCACCGTAAAGCCGGTTTTGCGAAGGAAGAAGGCGCCATTGCTCAGTACGCCTTTAAAGCGGATGTCGCTGTTCCATTGCCCTTTATTTTCTATAAACTCCAGCGCGTTGGTTCCGCCTTGCGCAATCAATTTACAGGTAACCAGTATGCAGAACGACAGGAGTATAATTATTTTCTTCATCAGGTGGTCAAATATACTTCAAACGAAGGAGGCCGGATGGTTAGTATGTGGTTTTTGCGGGAAGTGGGAATAATAGGTTGGTGTAGGTAAATGGATGACCTGCGAAGTCTGCCTTGTATGGTAAGCTCTGAAATGTGAGGTTCCTGTTCCCCTCCTTTTCAAGGAGGGGACGGCGAAGAACGATGCGAAGCACGTTCTTCGCCGGGGGTGGTTGATGGTTGTGATTTGTCGGACCTAGTTGAATAAAAACATGCATCGTTTGAAGTTGTTGACCAGTCACAGTCATCAACCACCCCCGATGCTAAACGTGCTTCGCATCGTTTAGCATCGTCCCCTCCTTGAAAAGGAGGGGAACCGGAACCTTACATTTCATATCATCAATATAATATAAATACTTGTTTCCTAACGGTAGCCTTAGAAAGGAGCAGAACCGTAATCCGGACTTCAAATCTCTTAAACATAATGACATTGATCTGAAAGCACGTTTCACTCCCCCTTCAAAAACACGTTTACATTATCTTTAGTCACCAACTGAAAAGGTATCATCACTTCTTTGTTAGCAAGCGGCTCCTTTTTTACCAGCTTGATGGCTGTTTCTACTGCGCCGTTTCCCTGGCCTTTGGCGTCCTGGTAGATGGTGGCGTTTAGCCTGCCTTCTTTAACGGCCTGCAGCGCATCTGCGATGGCATCAATGCTTACCAGCACTACTTTGTCTTTTAGTTTGGCTTGTTCCAGCGCCTGCAGTGCTCCCAGTCCCATTTCATCGTTATGAGCGAAGACGGCGTTGATCTTACCACCGTAAGACTGTATCCAGTTTTCCATCAGCGTCATTCCTTTCGCCCGGTCCCACTCGGCGGTTTGCTCGGCAATCACTTTTATGTTTGGATACCTGGCCAGCACCTTTAAAGCGCCGGCGGCCCGGTGAATTTGTGCTGCCTGTCCCATATAACCATCCATGATAACGATGTTCCCTTTTTGATTGATAGACTTTGCAATATATTCCATGGCCATCTCACCGGAGGTTTCATCATTGGAGCCAACAAACGCATCCGGTTTGGATGTTGTTTCCGAGTTTACATTGATGAGAGGGATGCCTGCCGTTCTTGCCTTATCAACTGCCGGCGAACTTGCTTCCACCTCACATGGATTTAAGATGATAGCGTCTACCTTTTGTGAGATGAATGTTTCCACCTGCTGCACCTGCTTTTCAGCGGTACGTTGCGCATCGGTTATAATCAACCGCACCTTCAGTTCTTTTGCCCTGGCTTCCATAGCATCTTTCACATTTACTACAAATTCCGATTGCAGGCTCAGCATAGATACCCCGATAACCATTGCGCTCTTCTTTGCATCGTCTTTTTTACCGCCCGTATTGCAGTTTGAAAATAAACCAGGGGTAGCTATCAGTATAACGAGCTTTAGAACCGATGTTTTTAAAAATTTCATGAGCAGTGTTTTTATTTGGTTTTATTGCGATCTATTAATACGGCGCCTACAATTATAATTCCTTTTATGATCTGCTGATAATAAGAAGTAATGTTCAGGAGGTCAAGGCCGTTGTTGATTACGCCGATGATCAACGCTCCCAGCACCGTTCCGATGACACTTCCGATACCACCCGACAAACTGGTGCCGCCAATAACCACCGCAGCAATGGCATCCAGTTCATAAGCCACACCTGCATTTGGCTGGCCGGTAGTGATTCTCGATGCAAGGATAATACCCGCTAATGCAGCCAACCCGCTGCACACCACATAAGTAAACATCTTTATCCGGTTTACATTGATACCCGAGGCCATAGCCGCATGTTCATTGCCGCCGACAGCATAAATGTAACGGCCTGTTTTAGTATAGTTCAAGGTAACAGACGCCAATATGATTACGATCACGAATATAATAATTGGTACCGGAACATTAAAAATATCACCGCCACCAATGAAATTAAATGATTTCGACAGGTTTGAAACCGGCCTGCCGTTGCTTAGCAATAATGCGAGCCCACGGGCTATTGTCATCATGCCCAGCGTAACTATAAACGGCGCCACTTTTCCTTTTGTAATGGTTAAACCATTGATAGTGCCTATGACGATGCCCGTTAGTAAAGCAAGACAAAGAGAAACGATAAGCGGATACGCTCCGGGATGAGCAAAGATAGCCGCTACTACGCCGGTTAAAGCAATCACCGAACCTAGTGAAAGGTCGATGCCGCCGGCTATTATTACGAATGTTACGCCAACGGCTAAGATACCGTTTATGGAAATCTGCCTTAACACAATTACCATATTCTGTACGCTAAAGAAATTCGGAGTGGCAACAGATAGCACTATTGATATGATGACAAAGGCAATAAAAATCTGATACTTTGCCAGGTAATTCTTATACACTGACGAATGTAAGGTGGGCATTTGCAACTTATTTTTAAATATAGCCATTCCGTATATTTTATTGTGCCATGGCATATTGCATAATCAATTCCTGCGATGCCTCAGCCTGCGAAAGTTCTGCCCTTAGTGCGCCTTCACGGATAACCAGTATGCGGTCACTCATCCCCAGTATCTCGGGA
>CAXTDO010000066.1:8191-13980 GCA_964242315.1 uncultured Flavihumibacter sp. | reverse complement strand
GCACAGAGGGAGGAAACACAGAGTGCGCAGAGAGCGCCTCCGTGACCTCTGTGTTTCCTCCCTCTGTGCCCTCTGCGGTTAAAAAACTCTTAGAAAAAGGGATGATTAAAATTACGTACCATCAAGGTATCGTTTGAGTAAAAAAAGATTAATGGACTTACAATCAATAAAAAATCGTTTTGCGATAATTGGCAATTCTCCTGCTTTAAACCATGCGCTGAATACTGCCGTACAGGTGGCCAATACCGATCTTTCCGTTCTTATCACAGGCGAAAGCGGCGTAGGAAAGGAAGTGTTTTCACAGATCATCCATGCACTGAGCGCAAGAAAACACAATCCTTTCATCGCAGTAAACTGTGGCGCAATACCTGAAGGAACCATTGATTCGGAGTTGTTTGGTCATGAGAAAGGCTCTTTTACGGGAGCGCTCGACGCACGTAAGGGATATTTTGAAAGTGTTAACGGAGGCACCATTTTTCTTGACGAAATCGGTGAAATGCCCCTGGGAACCCAGGCTCGTTTACTGAGAATGCTGGAAACAGGCGAGTATATCCGGGTAGGATCGAGCAAAGTACAAAAAACGGATGTAAGGGTGATCGCTGCCACCAATAAAGAATTGCTGGAATTTACCACTACCGGCAAGTTCCGGGAAGATTTATATTACCGCCTTAGCACCGTTCCCATACGCGTGCCCGCGTTGCGCGACAGAAGAGAAGACATTCCTTTGTTATTCCGTAAGTTTTGTGTGGACTTTGCAGAGCGTTATAAAGCTGCCCCGGTACAATTAGATGATGAGGCCAAAAATCTGTTAATAAATTATCCGTGGCCGGGCAATGTGCGGGAATTGAAGAATATTGCAGAACAGGTGTCGGTTCTTTCAACAGAAAAAAATGTTACGGGCTCTGTTTTCAGGAGATTTCTGCCTGACAATTCCATCAACCGGTTACCCGTGTTGGCATCGCAAAACGGTGCTTCCAATGGCGATTTTTCGAATGAAAGAGACCTGTTATACAAGCTGTTCTTTGATATGAAAAAGGATGTAACCGAACTCAAAAAGATGTTTGTAGACATCCTCAAAAATCCGGCAAATTCATCAGCGGCGGTGGCTTACGCTAAAGAATCAATGATGCATGATTACCCTCTGATAAATGAACTGCAAAACGGCCAACAGGCGCCACCTGCCCTGGTGCAGGGCTCACAGGCTGTGCTGATTAAGCAGGATGATATTCACGAACACGAAGAAGTAGAAGAGTCTCTCAATATTATGGATAAAGAAAAAGAGCTCATCATAAAAGCTCTGAAAAAGCACAAGGGAAAACGCAAAGATGCATCTACCGATCTGGGCATTAGTGAAAGAACATTGTACAGGAAGCTAAAGGAATATGACATTGACGAGTAACTCAGGTCGTTCCCTGAATTTTAATATCTGAACTATTAAATTATTAAAATGAAACACTTAAAATTTACGCTGCTGTTTGCATTAACAGCCGTATCTCTCTTAGCGATCAGCGGATGCAGGGTGTACCGTTTCAGGGATGTTAACATAGACCCCGATATTAAAACGGTAAAAGTGAATTATATTGAAAACAAAGCACGTTATAAAAATCCGCAGCTTAGTCCGCAATTATCAGACAGGCTTCGACAGAAGATAAATAACCAGACAAGACTGACGCAAGTACAGGGTGATGACGCCAACCTGGAGATCAGCGGTACTATAACGCAATACGATCCTACTACTTCAGGCATCAGCAGCCAGCAGGCTGCCACCAACCGGTTGAACATTTCTGTTACCATCAGCATAAAAAACAGACTGGATGATAAGAAGAGCCGTGAGGAAACTGTTACGCGTAATTTTGATTTCTCTGCTTCTTTAAGTCTCGATCAGGCTGAAGCCCAGTTAAATGCTACGATTATTCAGAACCTTACTGATGAGATTTTCAACCGCATTTTTTCTAACTGGTAATTTACCGAGACAACTACTTCAAGATTATGCAACCTATCCTGCAGCACCTTTTTAAAAAAAATACGTTACAGGAAGTACCTGTAGAAACGCTGCAACAATTGACCAGCGACTTTCCATATTTTGCAATTGGCCAATTTCTATTAACCAGGAAATTACAGGAAAGTGAAAATGCCGGTTATGGAGACCAGTTTCAGAAAACACTTGTTTACTTTAACAACCCTTTGTGGTTACAGTACCAACTATCGGAACCTGCTACTGCCGTTGAAAGAGTATCGGATATTTCGGAAAATAACGAAACCATTGTAGCGCCGGTTGAAGAACTATTGAATGATTCAACGCAGACAACTCATGACCTGGTGGAGATGGTTGTCCTTAACCAGGAAAACGACTATAGAGATACTAAAATACACACTACCACGCCTGCAATGCCTGTAGAAACGTCTGCTGATGAATCAGTAGGCAGCGGCAAAAAAAATGACGCCCAAACCATTCAACGTGAAGCGCCGTTCAATTTCCAGGCATATTATACAGTAGACTATTTTGCATCACAGGGAATAAAACTAGGCCAGGACAATCAACAGCATGATAAGTTAGGCAAACAACTCAAAAGTTTTACCGAATGGCTAAAAACAATGCGCCGTTTGCCTGAAACCTCTGTAGCAGACGTACTTGATAAAATTAATGATGGTGAAATAGCACGAATCGCGGCCCATTCACTCGAAGAAAAAGAAGTAGTTACTGAAGCGATGGCAGAAGTGTTGGTAAAACAGCATGAACTGGGAAAGGCCAGGGAACTGTATCACAAACTAAGTTTGCAGAATCCGCATAAAAGCACGTATTTTGCAGCCAAAATTGAACACTTAAAACTGCAATGATATGGTAATCGTTTTTGTAATATTGGTTGTGTTAGCCTGCATTATACTTGGTTTTATAGTACTGGTACAAAATCCAAAGGGTGGCGGATTAGCGGCAAACATCGGTGGCATCGGCAACCAGTTTATGGGTGTAAAGCAAACTACTGACGTATTGGAAAAAGGTACCTGGATATTCGCCGGTATTGTTGGCTTGTTATGTTTGTTCTCTGTAGCTTTTATCCCAAGATCATCCGGTAGCAGGCAGGACCTGCTTGATAAAATAAATGCAAAACCAACAACTACCAATTCTGCACCTATCAGCACACCACAGCCAGCCAATCAAACGCCCGCTGCTGACCCTAAAAAGTAATAACGATAATTGATTTTTATAGCCCTGTCTTGTATCCAGACAGGGTTTTTTATTTAATTTGACTAACAATCTCATACCGATGATGAAGAAGACAGTTTTAATTGTATCCGGAGTGTTGATGTTGATTGCTTTATTTATCGGATGGAGATTTTTCGGACCTTCTGCTTATTTCAAAGGGCCTATAAAATATTTATATATTCCCACTAACAGTGCTACAAAAGAAACAGTGCTCGATCTGTTGGAAAAGGATTCTATGATACATTCTGCCACAAGCTTTAACTGGCTTGCAAACAGAATGGATTACTGGAAACAGATTAAACCAGGCAAATATAAAATTGAACCGAAAAACAGCATTTTTGATATTATACGTTTATTGAGAAACGGCCGTCAGTCGCCGGTAAACCTTGTGATCACTAAATTAAGAACGAAAGAAGATCTTGCCTCGCTTGCCGGTAAAAAATTCGAGTCAGATTCCTTAACCGTGATACGTTATCTTACGGATAACGATCTCTTACAAAAATATCATCTGGATTCGAATACCGTAATGACCGTGGTTTTCCCCAATACCTATACTTTTTTTTGGAATACAACCCCTGATAAAATTTTCAGTAAGCTTCTACATGAATACGACGCATTCTGGACGCCTGAAAAAAAAGAGATGGCAACCGCTAAAGGCTTAACACCACAGACTGCCTACACGCTTGCTTCGATAATAGAAGAAGAAACCAATAAAAATGATGAGAAAGGAAATATCGCCAGCGTGTATCTTAACCGCATGAGCAAGGGCATGAAATTAGGCGCCGACCCTACCGTTAAATTTGCTTTGAAAGACTTTGGTCTGAAAAGAATTTACAACAAACACTTATTGGTAGAGTCGCCCTATAATACGTACCGGGTTTTTGGATTGCCACCTGGTCCTATTTGCACTCCTTCAACAAAAACCATTAATGCTGTATTAACTGCCCCAACAACCGATTACCTCTACTTTGTGGCTAAAAGTGATTTTTCGGGTCATCACTCTTTTGCCAGTACATATCAACAACATTTAAAGTATGCAAAAGAGTACCAGGAAGCGCTCACCAAGTATATGCAAAAAGCAACTCCTGTGAAAGACAATCTGGAAAAATAATATAGCATGACCAGACTGGAACGAATTGTTTTAAATTTATTACCGGTAAAGATATTGATCCGCAAAAGCCAGCATGTTATCTTACCGGGGTTCCAGGGCCTGCCTTTATATGATGTAATGGTTTTTTTTATAAGGCAGGTGAAGAAGGTTGGATTAAGCGAAAGAGCCTCGTCTATTGCTTTTAATTTTCTAATGGCCATTCCTGCAGCGGTCATCTTTCTTTGCACCCTGCTTCCATATATGCCGGTGTCAAAAGAAATTACTCCTCAATTATTGTTGCTGGCAAATGACCTTATCCGCGACCGTACCAGTTTTCTTGCGGTGGAAAAATTTTTAAACGATTTCCTTAACACTCCGAGAAGTGGCTTGCTATCTCTTGGATTTTTCCTTGCCGTATTGTATTCTTCTAACGCCATGTTGGGCATCATGCGTACTTTCAACAAATCGCTTATTAAAAGTTCCAAACGCAATTATTTTGAATCAAGATGGATGGCCATTAAATTAACGACGTTGGTTATTGTGCTTATTATTGTTTCACTGATACTGTCTATTGTACAGGGCGAAGTGTTTAACCGCCTGTTGTTATGGATGAATATCCAGAATCCTTCTGTGAAAAGCCTGATCAGTTCTTTGCGATACGTTGTAATTGTAGCTTTGATATATTATGCTATAGCCTTCATTTATAAATATGCACCTGCTGTTAAGAAACGCTGGCAACTCTCCTCACCCGGAACAATTCTTGCCACCTTTCTCACTATTGTTACTACATTTATATTTTCATTCTGGGTCAACCGTTTTGGTAATTATAACAAAGTGTACGGATCTATCGGTACAATTTTGATTATCATGTTGCTGACTTACATCAATTCCCTCATTTTACTGATCGGATTCGAACTGAATGTAAGCATCCATAATATCAGGCATATGGTTGAAGACAGGCAACATAAGGAAGACAATATTGTAAATAGTTAAGTTGCCAAAACCATCAGGAAAAGCCGTTGAAACCTCAAAGAGAAAATTCAAATCCAAAAGTGGCAATCGCCTCTACAAACATAAAATCATGCGTAACCCGGTTGCCTTTCATGCTTTCGGTATTTGCAAGCGCATTAACATATTTAACGTAACCTGTCTTGCCCGTAGTTTCAATAAAGAATCGCTTTAACGGATAAAAACGTAATCCTCCTTCAACGCTCACGTTGTATCCTGCTATATGAAAACGATTATTGAGTTCGGCTCCCCGCCATGTAAAATCTGAACGCGGAATGTTAATGCCTGCTCCTCCTTTGTATAAATAGGTGAGCAATTTGCGTGTATGTGCATAATTTTGAGCCAGCGTAGCTATTCTTACATAATTGATATGAAGCCAGTTAGCGCCATCCGTATGTTCGAAGTGAAGAAAATTTGCGGGGTCTAGGGTGCTGTCTGCGTTAATTCGCTGCCCGTCAATGGTGCCGGTAACATGTACTGTCTGAC
>CAXTDO010000066.1:0-8181 GCA_964242315.1 uncultured Flavihumibacter sp. | reverse complement strand
GTCTCACCATCAGTCACACCATACTTGTTATTATCGAATTGAATTTCAATGGCCCGCGTACCCTGCTTATTCAAATAAAACCCGAACCTGTAATTGTATTGCGGAATTGAAATCTGTGAAGGTTCCTTGTAAACAGCATCAATATCAGTTTGATCATGCGCCCTGGCATGATGCAAAACAAAATCATTGCCATTACTCATTTTAAAATGAATATTGCTGTGCGTATAAGCCTCAGAGTTATAACCCCATTGGATATACATACCTTTAAACCATCGTGTATCCTTTTGCTGTGAAATGGCTTGTGAACACCATATTATTGCTGTACAACTAAGCAAGGTCAATTTTTTCATTAGATAAAAATACTTCCCAACATTTATAAAACAAAGTAAAACACATATATATATTTATTACTAAAACGAATAAATAAAAATGCCCGGTTAGATAATTAAATGTTTCATACCATAGTTCTTTGCTCCTCAAATGCCAGCTATACCTTTTCATATGTGATCATCGATAAACCCCCACTCATTTAATAACGTTTTATACTGCCCGTCAGGTAAACTCCGTTCATCATAATGGCCGGCAATACTTTTCTGACGAAAAGCTTCATATAAAGTTACCGCACATGCCACTGATATATTTAGCGACTTAATAATACCCACTTGCGGAATAATAAAATTACCATCGGCCATCGCTCTTATCTCCTCGCTGACGCCTGCATGCTCATTTCCAAAAACGAGGGCAATTGATGGTATAAAATCTATATTGTGTAAGCTTATTGCATCAGTACTTAAATGTGTTGTTAAAACCCGGTCGTATTTTTTTCGGAGGGCTTCAAAGCATTCTGTTGCATCCGCAAACTGGTGAATGGTGAGCCATTTGCTGGCGCTGCTACTGCTCTTGCTTCCCCACTTTTTATGAGGTGGTATTTTATTGTTCAACACATAAATTTCCTGCAATCCTACCGCATCACAGGTACGCATCACGGCCGAAATGTTATGAGGATCGAACACATTTTCAAGCACTACGGTAATGTTTACCTGTCGTTTATTTAAAACAGATAACAACCGTTCTGTTCTTTCTGGCGTCATAATTGTAATTTTGAATGGTAAGGTATTGCGATTGATAAGGTGCAGTTATTTAACCTGTTAACAATAACAATGAATTAAATCGCGTCGAAAAAAATTTCATTATGGTTAAAAAAATTATAAAAATATTTTTTGTTAGTTTATTGGTGTTGGTAGTAGCAGCTTTTGCAGTTCCCTTTCTATTTAAAGATAAAATTATACTAAAGATCAAGTCTTCCATTAATAAAAACCTGGATGCAAAAGTAAATTTTACAGACGTCGACATCTCTATGTTCCGTCACTTTCCCAATGTTTCTGTAGCGCTAAAAAACCTTCAGATTGTTGGTAAAGAAACCTTTGAAAAAGATACGTTGTTTTCGTCTAACAGTCTTGATATCGCATTGAACCTGATAAGCGTTATCAAGGGAGACAATATGATTATCAGAAATATCAATTTAGAATCACCGCGCATACATGCTATTGTAGATAAAAATGGTAAAGCCAACTGGGATATCACAAAAAAAGAGCAGGCTTCAACAGATACGTCAAAAGAATCGAAGCCTTTTCGAATGGAATTGCAGCACTATGCAATCAGTAACGGCTATGTAAGCTATGAAGATAAGAAAGGCAACATGAGCAGCGAAATCATTAACCTTAACCATGAAGGAACCGGTGACTTTACATCTGATGTCTTTATGCTGAAAACTTCTACGAAAACAGACGCAGTGAACTTTACGATGAGTAATGTTCCCTACCTGATGCAAGCAAAAACAAGTATTGATGCAGATGTGCAGGTGAACAACAAAACCAATACCTATCAGTTTGAAACAGATAATATAAAAGTCAACAATTTGCAACTTGCTACCAAAGGTTTTATCCAGTTACTTAACGACAGCTCCTACAATATGGATTTAACCTTTAACGCACCGTCAACTGATTTTAAAAATATTCTTTCGCTTATACCTTCCATTTATAAACATGATTTTGATAAGATAAAAACATCAGGCACGGTAAAATTCAACGGACTTGTTAAAGGAACATACAATAGTAAAAAAATACCTGCTTACAATATCAACCTTGATATTAAAGATGGGTTTTTTCAATATCCTGATCTTCCGAAACCGGTTAATAATATCAGCGTATCGCTTAAAGTAGATAATCCGGACGGCATTACAGATCATACAGTAATAAATATTCCGCAAGGCCATCTTGAAATGGACAAAGAACCATTCGACTTCAGGCTTTTTATGAAAAACCCTGTAAGCGATATGTTCATTGATGCGGCGGCAAAAGGCAAATTGAATTTGTCTGAGATAAGCCAGTTTGTGAAGATGGAAAGCGGCACAAAACTAACAGGCATGCTGCGTGCCGATATAACTGCCAAAGGTGCTCTATCTGCCATTGAGAAGAAGCAATACGAACAATTTGATGCTGCCGGAACCATTGCTGTTTCAGGTGTGCAGTATGTTTCCAACTCATATCCTGACGGAGTAAAAGTAAATAACCTTTTCCTCACTTTTAACCCTAAAGATATAACCGTCAGCGATTTTGACGGTCAGTACAAGAAAACCAACTTCTCGGTTAATGGTTCCGTAAGTAATCTGCTACCTTACATGTTACGTGGTAAAACGTTAAGCGGTGCGTTGAATTTGAAGGCCGATAAAATGGATGTTAACGACTGGATGAGAACTTCCGCTGACACTGCTGTTAAAAGCACGTCTGTGTCGGCACCGTTTGCTGTGCCGGCCAATCTTGATGTTGCTATCAAAGCCGAAGTAGGAAGGGTACTTTACGACAAGCTTGAAATTCAGCAACTCACCGGAACGATGGCAATGAAAGACGAAACAGTTTTACTAAACAATATTGCCGGCGACGCACTTGATGGAACAATGGTAATCAATGGCACCTATTCTACCAAAGAAAGTAAAATCAAACCGGCTATATCGTTACAATATGATGTGAAAGGAGTTGATGTTGAGAAAACGTTTTACACATTCAATACGGTTCAAAAGCTCATGCCTGTGGGGCAGTTCATATCCGGCAAATTATCTTCCCAGTTAAATATGAATGGAGCCCTTGGCGATAACATGATGCCGGACCTGAGTTCGCTTACCGGCCAGGGGAACCTTTTTTTGATAGAAGGGTTCCTTAAGAAGTTTGCACCATTGGACAAGCTAGCTGAACTGCTCAGTATCAATGAACTTAAAGAATTTTCCATGAAGGATGTAAAGAATTACATTGAGTTCACCAACGGCAAGGTGCTGGTAAAACCTTTTACTATAAAAGTAAAGGATATAGAAATGCAGATCGGTGGCATGCAGGGTATCGATCAAACGCTGGATTATATTATCAACCTCAAAGTTCCAAGGGCGCTGATGGGTGACAAAGGAAACAACTATATAAACAGTCTTGTATCGCAGGTTAATCAAAAAGGTATTCCGCTAAAACTTGGTGAAACAGTAAATCTTAATGTGAAGATGGGCGGAACAATAAGGAGTCCTACATTTAAAACAGATCTGAAAGAAGCTGCCGGCAATACAGCAGACCAATTAAAGCAACAGGCTGTGGCGTTCGCCCAGGCAAAAATTGACAGTTCTAAAAAAACAGTTAGAGACACCATTAATTCCGTAAAAAAAGATCTGGCAAAAAGTTTACAGGAAGAATTGCGCAAAAGGCTTGCAGGTAACAAAGATACTGGCCAGGATAAAACGAACAATATCGACAGCTCCAGAAAAAGACTTGAAAATACAGGCCGCGGACTACTGAAAGATTTATTAAAACGAAAAAAAGTCGACAGCACTAAACAATAACAGTTATAACGTTTAGCAACTTGTTCTCCTTGGTGCCCTTGTTGGTTTTCCTTAGTGTTGTCCTTAGTGGTAAAAAATTTACCACTAAGGACAACACTAAGGAAAACCAACAAAGGGCACCAAGAGAAAACGGAAGGTTGTTAAATAAATTCCATTATTAAGTTTAATACATCATTTTTGGACATACCCCTTCTACAAGACCTTGATCTGCTTCAGCAACTGGCAGCAACCCGAGAAGAAGAAAACGATCGTTTTCTTTATTACCTCAAACAGCAGGATGGCCAGGCAATTGATGTGTTGGTTCATCAACTCAATAATGAAGTAAGCGAAGCCATAGATTGCACCACCTGCGGCAATTGCTGCCGCTCTTTGATGATCAATGTAGAGCCAGGTGAACCGGAAATTTTATCGGAATATTTAAACCTGCCGTTGCCGCTTTTTAAAGAAAAATATATTGAAGAAAGCCAGCAGGGAAGGATGATTGTCAACACTATTCCCTGCCACTTTTTAGCAGATAATAAATGCTCCGTTTATGAATACCGGTTTACAGAATGCCGGAAGTTTCCTCATTTACACAAGCCGGGTTTTATACAGCGTTTTCCAGGAACATTAATGCATTACGGCAGATGTCCTATAATTTTTAATGTGGTAGAATCTCTTAAGTCGCTGATTCATTATGAGTACGGTACAGACGACGAATAATTAACTTATCCCAAATATTTTAGTAATTACTGCTCCGATTTGTGTTGTAAATTGCAGGATTATCTATCTTAAATAATCATTTTATGAGAATAACGTTATTGCTGCTGTCGTTTTTAACAACCGTTTCCAGTCCGCTCGTAGCTCAATCCACTTCACTGTCACCGGATGATTTTCAAAAGGGGTTGTCGGCATCACAGGTGCAATTGCTTGATGTGAGAACCGCTGGAGAATACAAAAATGCTCATATAAAAAATTCCCTTCAGGCCGACTGGGTAAACTTCGACCAGTTCAAAGACCGCGTACAATATCTCGATAAAAATAAACCGGTAATGATATACTGTGCTTCCGGTGGGCGCAGCAGCGCTGCCGCAGAATGGCTCCGCAAAAATGGTTATAGCAATGTGCAGGAATTAAAAGGCGGATTAACTGCCTGGAAAGCTACCGATAAACCTACGGAAGGCATTCCGGAAACAAAGCAAATGACTATGGCCGAATACGCGCAGCTCTTGAAAAAAGACAAGAAAGTGCTGGTTGATTTTGGTGCCGTATGGTGCCCGCCCTGTAAAAAGATGGAGCCTGTTTTAAACCAGTTGCAGCAGGATCTTAACGGTAAATTTGATCTGGTGAAAGTAGATGCCGGAATCCATACCGATATCATGAAAGAGTTAAAAGTAGAAGCAATCCCTACTTTGATCATTTATCAAAATGGTAAAGAAGTGTGGCGCAAACAGGGTATTACAGACATTGATGAATTAAAGAAACAGATCAAATGACTTTATCATCTATCTATCGTTCAGATAGTTTTTTAACCGCAGAGGGCACAGAGGAGGAAACACAGAGGGCGCAGAGGAAGCCCTCTGTGTTTCCTCCTCTGTGCCCTCTGCGGTTAAAAAACGTACAAAACGTAACATCATTTTAAATTAGCAACATTGATCACACAGCAAACCATACAGCAAATATTAAGCAGGATCGATATCATCGAAATTATAGGAGGATTTGTTAAGCTGAAAAAACGTGGTATGAATTACCTGGGACTATGCCCTTTTCACAATGAAAAAAGTCCCTCTTTTACCGTGAGCTCAGCTAAGGAAATTTATAAATGTTTTGGATGTGGGCGCAGTGGCAATACCATTAGCTTCCTGATGGAGCATGAAAAGTATTCTTACGTTGAGGCGCTCCGGTGGCTTGCCGCAAAGTATAATGTAACTATTGAAGAAACAAATGTTAGCCCTGAAGCAATCATTCATCACCAGGTTTCGGACAGCTTGTATGTAATAAATTCTTTTGCGCAAAAATTCTTTGCAGAGAAATTGTTTGATACCGATGCAGGCAATGATATAGCCATGAGTTACTTAAAGCAAAGGGGCTTCCGGGAAGAAGTGATAAAAAAATTTCAGTTAGGCTATTGCACCGAAGAAAGAAACGATTTTGCGAAGGCAGCTATCAAGAACCAGTTTAACCAGGAGTATCTGGTTAAGTCAGGATTGGTGGTGTTGCGTAATGAAGAATTATTAGATAATTACCGTGGCCGCATTATTTTTCCTGTTCACAACAACACCGGTAAAATAATTGGGTTCGGTGCAAGAATAATTAAAAGCAATGACAGGGCTCCCAAGTATATCAATACGCCTGAGAATGAAGTCTACAGCAAAAGCAAAATATTATACGGAACATGGTTTGCCCGTCAGGCCATCGATAAAAATGATGAATGCCTGTTAGTAGAAGGTTATACAGACGTTATCTCCCTTCATCAGTCAGGCATTGAAAATGTGGTAGCAAGTGGTGGAACTTCCCTAACTATGGATCAGTTGAAACTTGTTAGAAAGTATACCAACAACCTTACTATTATTTATGATGGTGATAGCGCCGGTATTAAGGCAGCATTGCGTGGATTGGATATGGCGCTGGAAGAAGGACTAAACGTGAAGCTGGTGCTGATACCCGATAAAGAAGATCCGGACAGCTATGTAAATAAATTAGGCGCTGCTGCATTTCGAGACTTTATTGCTGCTAATAAAAAAGATTTTATATTATTCCAGGTTGAGGTGGCGTTGAAAGATGCTGGAAATGATACCAGTAAAAAAGCTGGTGTAGTGAACCAGATTGCCGAAACAATTTCAAAGATTAACAAGGCCGAAGACTTTACCAAGCAGCAGGATTATATCCGGCAGTGTTCTCAATTAATGAAGATTGAAGAAAATGGTTTGAATGCCCTGGTCAACAAATTCATCAGGGAGCGGATTGTAAAACAGGAGGGCAAACAGCAACAGTATGAAATGATGCCGCCGCAAACATTTGAAAACAACCAGCCGTCGGAATCAGCAAACAATGAGAGTCTCAACCTGGTGATGAAAGATGAGATGCAGGAGAGAGCGGTGGTAAGAGCTCTACTTGAATTTGGCTTAAAAGAATGGGAAGATAATAAAAAAGTAGCCGACTACTTTTTCGAAGAGTTGTCCGACGAAGACGTTTTTGACAACGTTGAATTGGTTCGCATAATAGATATTTACAAAACCTGGTATGATGAAGGGATCGAACCTACCACAAGAAATTTCCTTTATCACGAAGACCAGCAGCTTAGTAAACTTGTGAACTCGCTGGTAGAATTTAATTACGAGCTAAGTACCAAATGGAAAGAAGCTTATGAAATGCCTGTTTCAACACGGGAAGAAAACTATAAAGAAGAAGTGGTATCCTGCTTTAACTATTTGAAGCTTAAAAAAATAAAATGGCTTATTGATCAAAATCAAAAAGACCTTGAAAAAAATCATACATCAGAAGAGCAATTGATGCTTATTCAAACACACCAGCATCTTAAGAAGATAGAAAGAGAGATTCTTCAAAAAGTAGGCACGGTTATAATTAAATAGTCACTATCAGCTATAGGCATTATACGTATAGCATAGATAAACAACAAACTTGTTTGTCTATGCTATACAATAAATTTTTATTAATATACAGGGAAAACCTGATGGCTAAAGCTATACCACCTCCAATACTGATGATTCATTCATTTCAACTGATAACTCTGCTTTTTGAAAGAGTAAAGCGCTCCATACATGATCCAGACAAACCTGACTTGTAGATTCATAACCAGATTCCGTTACATTGTTCCAACTGCAATCACGGTTAAGATCGCTTGCAATTTTAGAAGTCTTTTTAGGATAAGCGATCCAAAGTTTTGCTTCTTCATTCATGGCTGGCAATACATCGGTTAATATACCATTCAACTGCCTTTCATTTACAGCAAATACCAGTGCGAAATCAATTTTTTTCGACTTAAGAAGCGGTGTCATGTTTTTAGCAAATGACAGTTTACAAAATTGCTTTTCGATGGTAGATGGTAAACCCTGAATAAGAAGATTTTTCTCGTCGTTTAATTGAAGCTTTTCAAACAAAGTTTGCGTCATTCCTCAATATTTATAGGTTAAAAAATCTGTAGGAATTGCAAAGATAATGGTAAATTATTAATGATTAATTATTAATTATTAATGATTAACGGTTAGTTGTTAATGGTTAATGCTATTTATAACGCAATGATTTTAATTATCATTAGCCATTAACAACTAACCGTTAATCATTAATCATAAATAATTGATCAT
>CAXTDO010000065.1:0-14093 GCA_964242315.1 uncultured Flavihumibacter sp. | reverse complement strand
GTCGGTTACCCGGCCGTTTATCGTTTTATTTTGAGCATGAGTGAGGTTGGTTAAAAGACAGAATAATGCAGATAGAGCAATCGCACGAAACATTTTCATTTTATACATGGTCAGGCAGTTAGTTTATTTATATAGCAACTTTGATGTAGGTAGCGGGTACCAATTCTTATTTTAATACCAAGTTATCCTATCAGCTTCTGATGAAATAGTGAGTTAATCTATAGGGCAAATATATCACCTTTTAATAGTACTCTAATGTTATTGCCGTTCCGGCACGGAGCTATGGTATTTCTTTTGTTTAAATATATTCAAACATATATTTATGATTATAGGTATTCCTAAAGACAAGCATTGGTTTACTGATTATTCTTACATTCCCCTGGTTTTTGCGGCACCCGGGCTGGTGGGCTTTAAAGAAGATAAGTGGGCGTCTAAAGTATGCTATGTATTAAGTAGTACAGTACTTGGATACAGTGTGCTTACAGATGCTAAGTGGGGATTAGTTAAATTGATTCCGTATAAAACACATGCCGCACTTGATTTTTCGCTCGGAGTTATTGCATTGGCCGCTCCTGTGTTGCTTAAAACTTCTAATAAAAAAGCACGCAATACATTGCTGATGATGGGGATTACAGGACTTGTAGTAGGTACCTTATCGTTAATCGGAGCTAAGAAAGGCGCTTAGCTGGTGGATCCTCGTATTTAGACATGCGTAAGTTTCTCTACAGAACATGGGACTGATCCTGGTAATGGTAATTCATGCATGATCAGTTTTTTTAAACACAGAGGGCACAGAGACCGCGGAGGGCCTCGGCGGTCTCTGTGCCCTCTGTGTTTAAAAAAAACTTACAATGTTAGCTCCTACAATTCAGTGCGTAACTTAACACTACTCCTGCACTTCAACTTTTTTAAGGTCAGAAGAAGCAGGCCCGTTAACAACAGTTCCTTCCTTTGTAAAACGTGAACCATGGCATGGGCAATCAAACGACTTCTCGGTATCATTCCACTGAAGCACGCAACCCATGTGCGGACACACAGCACTGAAAGTATGTGCAACATTATCTTCATCACGATAAACCGCCAGCTTCTTTAACCCTTTCCCTAAAATAGCGCCCTCTCCTATCTTTAACTCATCCAATCCCTGAATATCACCTTTCTTAATGAAATCGCCATATTGCTTAAAGGTGTTAAAAACCTCAGATATATACGTTCCGGGAGTTTTTATTGGGATGCGTTTTGGTGAATATATATCAGCCCAGGGATGCTCCTTTCCTTCAATCAGAGCGGTTATTAAAAAACCTCCGATAGTACCATGTGTCATTCCATTTCCTGAATCTCCGGTGATGATATACACATTGTCATTACCAGGGTTTTTTCCAATATATGCCATGTAATCTACCGGCTCCATTACCTGTCCCGACCATTTATACACCACATCCTCCATCAGTGGGAAGCGGTTTCTGGTCCATTCAGCCAGGCGGCTGAACCTTTCTTCGCCGCTCATATGCTCTTCATCCATCTGTCCGGTTTTATGATCTTCACCGCCGGAAATCAAAAGGTCAAATTCCTCATTGAAATTATTCAACCGCACATAATGATAAGGCGCTGTTACCCAGGTAGATTCCATATCTCCGGTATCCCACCACAGGTTATGAGCCAGTGTTCCTTTTGGAACTTTAGCGCCTATCACATAAGTTCTGTAAGCAAACTGTTTGGTGTGCATCGTTATAAAATCATTCACAGGTGTATTGGTGGCGACAACTATTTGAGATGCTTTAACCTGGTGCCCGTTACAGATTGCTCCCTTGCTATCAATATCTTTAGCCCTGGTGCCGGTATAAATCTTACCACCCATTCGAACAACCGCATGGGCAAGTGCCTGGAGGTACTTCATTATATGAAACTGCGCCTGGTTAGGAAACCGGATAGCGGCGCTTGTTTCATTTGATATAAAAGGAATTTGTTCTACCCATTCGGTGAGCAGTCCGGCTTTTTGGGTAGCCTCAAACTCTTTCGTTAAGTTTTCCTTTTTATCTGTGGGATGGATAAAAAGGTATCCATCCACACGTTCAAAATCACAATCAATCTGTTCTTCCTTAACTGTTTTTTCTATCCATTCAATTGCTGCTACATGACTTTCCGCAGCTTTCTTACTGCCCTCTTCTCCAAACACTTTTTCGATTTCATAGTAACGATCGTCGAGTGCTGCGGTAAGGTGAGCGGTTGTTCTTCCGGTTTCACCACTGCCTATAAATCCGTCCTCTACAACCACTACTTTTTTTCCGGCTTTAAGAAGACAGTAAGCTGTTGTAATACCGGCAATACCGCCACCAACAATTAAAACTTCTGTTTCAATGTTACTGCCGAGCGGCTCGTATGCTAAAGGCTTTACTGAATCCAGCCAAAAGGAAATGTCTTCGCCCGAAGTTGTTAGTCCGTCGTCTGTTGAATATTGCATAAGAATCATTTTTTATTTTTGTGTTACGCAGGAGTAATATATTAAGTTCAGGATTCGACTGAAAATTTATAACTTTTTTGTTACAATAATTAGTAATAACCGGGTGTAGGCATCAGGACTTTTTTAGTCATAAATTGATTGTCACTAAAAGATTCAACACATCAGGTGACGCTGTTTCACTGCATTGGAAGCCGGGATAATCTTTTTATTAATACGCTATCCAAACCTAAGAATTATCAGAAATGTTCTAATTCCGTAATACCTTTAGATATGTAGCCCTGTACGCTTCCAGGTTATAAAGCGGCCATAAAACAGATAAGAATATATGAAAGAGATTAAAGAAAAGCATCCTCTTGCCATAAGGTGGGCGCACTGGATAAATTTTCCGGTGCTTACTATCATGATTTGGTCAGGACTGCTGATCTACTGGGCTAATGATGTATATGCGGTTAGAATAGGAGGTAAAAAAATCTTTCACTTTTTCCCCGATTCTTTTTATAAATTTTTTGATGTGCCACAGCGCCTCTCCGAAGGCATGGCTTACCATTTTCTTTTTATGTGGTTCTTTACTATAAACGGTTTTCTTTATGTGCTGTATACGGCTATCTCCGGCGAGTGGAGACAACTGCTTCCCAACCGGCACTCTTTTAAAGAAGCATGGCTGGTTGTTTTGCACGACCTTCATATAAGAAAGATGCTGCCCCCGCAAAACAAATACAACGCTGCCCAGCGCATCGCCTACACCAGTATCATTGTTATGGGATTTGGCTCATTAGTTACCGGATTGGCTATTTATAAGCCGGTACAATTGCACCGGCTAACTTGGCTCTGCGGTGGATACAATCTGGCAAGGATCGAACATTTTATTTTAACGATAGGATATGTACTGTTTTTTCTTATCCATATCCTTCAGGTAATAATAGCAGGGTGGAATAATTTCAGGTCAGTAATCTCGGGATTTGAAGTTGTAGAAAAGAAACAGTCTCACTGATATTAACCGCAGGAAGTGGCGGTAGTGTTATGTTACGTACTAAACAGTAGTGGCTGAACTTGTAAGTTTTTTTTAAACACAGAGGGCACAGAGGCAGCCTCTGCGTCCTCTGTGCCCTCTGTGTTTCCTCCTCTGTGCCCTCCGTATTTAAAAAACTGCTGTCACTTAAACCTAATTTTATTCTAAAACCTGGTTATCCAACGATTGATAACAAATAAAATTTTTTACACATGCCAACTTCACGCCGTCAATTTTTAACTGCCACCACAAAGGCGGTTGCAGCAACAGGTTTTCTTCCTTTGTTTTCGAATGCTCAACTGAAAAAAACACCTGCGAGCGACAAGATAGTAGTGGGTTTGATCGGATGCCGGGGCATGGGCTTCGGTGATTTGCAGAACGCGCTCAAACAACCGGGCGTAGAATGCGGCGCCCTTTGTGACATAGACGATCAAGTGCTGACACGACGCACCTCCGATGTGTTGAAAATACAGGGCAAGGCCCCGGTTCAATATAAGGATTACAAAAAATTATTGGCAAACAAAGACTTAGATGCCGTTATCAGCGGCACACCTGATCATTGGCATTGCCTCATCTTTGTTGCCGCCTGTGAGGCCGGCAAGGATATTTATGTAGAAAAACCGCTGGCCAACAGTATTGCAGAATGTGATGTGATGGTAAAAGCCGCCAGAAAATATGGAAGAGTAGTGCAGGTAGGCCAACAGCAAAGAAGTGGCACTCACTGGAAGAATGCCATGGATTATATGAATGCCGGAAAAATAGGTGATCTGAGGAAAGTAAATGTCTGGGGGAATTTTAATTATGGCATCGGACAGATGAAAGCGCCTGATGAAGCAGTACCTGCAGGTGTTGACTTCGACAGGTGGCTCGGACCTGCCCCAAAACGATCTTTCAATAAAACACGCTTTCATGGAAGCTGGCGCATGTTCTGGGATTATGGCGGAGGACTGGTAACCGACTGGGGAGTACATCTCCTTGACATGGCATTATGGGTTAAAGGCAGTACACAACTTCCTCTGGCAGTAACAGCCACCGGAGGTAATTTTTCTTATCCCGATCACGCGCATGAAACTTTTGATACGATGAACGTAAGCTACCAGATGGAGGACTATGTCATTAACTGGGAACATACTGCCGGCACCGAAACAGGCCCTTATGGAAAATCATACGGCCTGGCATTCAAAGGCAACGATGCAACGCTGGTAATTAACAGGGAAGGGTGGGAAGTTTTTTCTGAAATGCAAAATGGCAATCCTAAAGTGCCTGCCATGCCAAAGCAGGCCGGAGGCGAAAATCATGAACCTCACATGAAGAATTTTATCGAATGCATTAAAACGCGTAAAGATCCTGCATGTACCATAGAAAACGGAAGACTTGTTGCTGTATATGCACACATGGCAAACATTGCATTGCGCACCAACTCCCGGCTTGAATGGAATGAAGCCAGTAAAAACTTCGGTAACAATACAGCAGCCAATGCATTGATCACTCCGGCTTATCGGAAGCCGTGGGTACTGCCGAAAATATAAATGGTTGTTTTTTTTTAACCGCAGAGGACACAGAGGGGGAAACGCAGAGGAAGCCCTCTGTGCCCTCTGCGTTTCCTCCTCTGTGTCCTCTGCGGTTAAAAAAATTCACAAGATTAGCTATTAAAATTCAACCTCTTACATTACGTATCAGATAACTTACGAAT
The DNA here is from genome assembly GCA_964242315.1 of uncultured Flavihumibacter sp. Classification (GTDB taxonomy): domain Bacteria; phylum Bacteroidota; class Bacteroidia; order Chitinophagales; family Chitinophagaceae; genus JADCRZ01. The sequence continues at coordinate 8,933 of CAXTDO010000065.1, read as the reverse complement.
TATATCGAGCGTATGTTGATCTTTTGTATTCTTAAAATACTTTAATAACACCTTGCCAAATACAGGCTCTTCCGGGGCGGCAACTGCAAACAGTGTCATGCACGATTGCAGCTTTACATCATCAGGATACCCAAAAATTTCAGTCGCCGAGTTTTTGGCAATACCCAGCAAAATTGTTGAACATTCAACCAGCCTTGTACCAAGTATAGGATGATGAAAATAAGCTTTCGCTTCTTCCATACTTTTTATCGAATACCGCCTGGATGTCTGGCTTTTTCCTAATCCTTCTATTTGCGGAAAAATAAACCACATCCAATGGCTTTGCTTATATCCGTTTTTTAATTCACTGACCACCCTGGAATAAATATGTTCCTGCGCTTCTACAAAACGATTCAAATGATGTTCTGTTAACATGATCTGTAATTAACTACTGCAACGAATCCAATAAAAAAATTCCTTTATAAGCGAAGCATCTTTTTTAGCTTGAAATTGCTGCATTAAACTTACCCGTAATGTATTCAATTAATTTCTCTTCAGACATTTTGGTTGAAGTGCTTTCCGTTGCCATGGCGTTCTTATACTGCGGCGTTTCTGCCAGATAGCTTTTGAACTGTGCAGGGGCAGTACCCGTTCCCGTTATATGTACTTCGTCAACATTTTGCATAAGGGAGGTGATCCCTTTAAATAACTTTTGCAACGAATCGCGTTTAGCATTGTTAGCCGCATTTTCATTGGAATTGCTTTCCTCTTTGCCCACTTCAGCATGACCTAGTACGATAAAGCTACCGCTTTCGATATTTTCTTTGCCAACAACAATCGCATTGTGCGAATCCATCCAAACACCAAACTGTTTTTTAATATTTACCGACATGATATAGATTTTGCGCAAGATAGTCAAAATGCCGCTCTAAGCCGTATTATAAAAGAACCGTCAGGTATGTAAGCTTCGTTGCAATTTGCAACAAAGCAATAACTGGATTCTTTTTTGGGCCATTTTCATTTGAAATATCTAATTTACTTACTCATGAATGCACTAACAATTTCCCTCACCATTAATAAGCAACCTTACAAGCTTAACACGTTGCCATGGGTTTCGTTACTGGATGCTTTGCGTGAAAGCCTGAACCTCACCGGAACTAAAAAGGGCTGCGACCACGGCCAGTGCGGCGCCTGTACCATTATTTGCGATGGTAAGCGGATACTTAGCTGCCTTACCCTTGCAGTGGCAAGAGATGGTTCGGAGATTACCACAATAGAAGGCATATCAGCCGATAGCCAGTTACATCCGCTACAAAAAGCATTTATTGATCATGATGCTTTTCAATGCGGATATTGTACTCCGGGACAAATCTGCAGCGCCATAGGAATGCTGCAGGAAGGACATGCAACATCAAGAGCAGATGTTAAAGAACTGATGAGTGGCAACCTGTGCCGCTGTGGTGCAAACAACAATATCATTGATGCCATCATGGAAGTAAAAGACGGAGGTGGTCATGAATAACTTTACTTACTCAAAAGCCGGAAGTGCACAGGAAGCCATTGCTGCTGTAAATGGAAATCCCGACACGCAATTCTTAGCAGGCGGAACGAACATAATCGATCTGTGGAAATACAATCTTACAAAATTTAATGCACTAATTGATATCAGGTCGTTACATGAGCAGGCCATTATTGAAGAGAAGGAAGATGGAGGATTACAAATCGGTGCATTGGTTACAAATGCTGATACGGCCTACAATTCCCTGGTAGTACAAAGGTATCCGCTGTTGTCTAAAGCAATCCTTGCCGGCGCGTCGGCTCAGATACGTAATATGGCTACCAACGGCGGGAATCTTTTACAACGTACCCGTTGTTATTATTTTTATGATCCCGATACGCCTTGTAATAAACGTGAGCCGGGTTCCGGTTGTTCAGCGATCGACGGCTACAACCGCATTATGGCAATTTTAGGAACCAGCGAACATTGTATCGCGGTTTTTCCTTCAGATATGTGCATAGCTTTAGCCGCCCTTGATGCTGTAGTGAATGTATCAGGCATCAAAGGTAAGCGAAGCATTGCTTTTGCAGACTTTCATCGTTTGCCCGGCGATACACCGCAGCTTGATAATAACCTGGAGCACGGCGAGGTTATCACCGGCATTGACTTGCCACAGAAAGGTTTCGCTTCCAATTATTCTTACCTTAAACTTCGGGACCGGAGCTCTTATGCTTTTGCACTGGTATCTGTTGCCACCTGTTTGGAGCTTGAAAGCGGTATCATAAAAGAGGCAAGGATAGCGCTCGGTGGTGTTGCGCATAGGCCCTGGCGTGTTAAGGAAGCGGAGGATTTTTTAATAGATAAGCCGGCCACTGCAGAAAATTTTGAAGCTTCGGCAAATATCATTCTTCGTGATGCCAAATCATTTCAACATAATCGTTTTAAAGTGGAACTGGCAAAGAGGGCCATCATTCGTAATGGCATGATGGCACTTCATCCTGAAAGTCAACTGCCGGGCGCACAACCCTCAGCGTGAGATTTTATTAAAATTTAGATCTTTATTTTTATGTCGACACAATCTTTTATAGGTCAGCCTGTCAGTCGGCTGGAAGGACATTTAAAGGTGACCGGCGCAGCGAAATATGCAGGGGAATATAATGTTCCGGGGTTACTATATGGCCATGTAATAAACAGCACCATCACCAAAGGAACCATTGTTACAATTGATGCGGGTGCTGCTGCATCATTGCCCGGTGTTACGGAGATTTTCACTCATGAAAACCGTCCTTCCCTTGCCTGGTTCGATCTGCAATATGCCGATCAGGATGCGCCGCCAGGCAAGGTATTCAGGCCGTTGCATAATTCGTCTATCAAATATAACGGTCAGCCAATTGCCCTGGTTGTAGCAGAATCATTGGAATTAGCCAGGTATGCGGCCACCCTTGTAAAAATCACCTATGAAGAAGAACCATTTGAAACTTGTCTTGATGACCACCTTGAAAAAGCACACATTCCTAAAAAAGGCGTGAGCTCGTTGCTAAAGCCGCCACCACCAAAGCCAACCGGTGATTTTGAAAAAGCCTACAAAGCCTCACCGGTTCAGGTTGCATCGGAATTCCATCACGGTACCGAACACCATAATCCAATGGAGTTGTTTACTACCACCGTTGTTTATGAAGAAGAAGGGAAATTAACCATCTATGATAAAACACAGGGCACCATCAATTGCCAGACCTACGTAGCAAATGTATTTGGCTTACATTTTAAAAATGTAAGGGTGATTGCTCCTTTTGTAGGCGGAGCTTTTGGTGCAGGATTGCGGCCGCAATACCAGCTTTTTTTATGTGTATTGGCGGCATTACAATTAAAGCGGCCGGTGAGGGTTACGCTCGACCGTAAACAAATGTTTACATTCGGCCACAGGCCTCAAACCATTCAATCAACACGCTTTAGCGCAGATACAAACGGAAAACTGATTGCACTCAATCATTCCGCTTTTGCCGAAACCTCCCAATTTGAAGACTATGTTGAAAACGTAGTAAACTGGTCTCATCAATTATATCCTGCCGCTAATACGCTGTTCGAACATAAACTGGTATCGCTGGATGTTTTTACACCGCTTGATATGAGGGCTCCCGGTGGCGTTACCGGCATGCATGCCATTGAAACTGCCATGGATGAGCTGGCCTATAAGCTTCAGATAGATCCGCTGGAACTTCGCTTATTAAATTATTCCGATCAAAATCCTTCCGAGAAAAAACCTTTCACCAGTAAAGAACTCAGGCAATGCTATTTGAAAGGCGCTGAAAAATTTGGCTGGTCCAAACGTAATCCACTACCGGGTTCTATGCATCGTGGAAACAAGTTGATAGGATACGGTATGTCTACCGGCATTTGGGATTCTATGCAAATGCCCGCGCGTGCTGAAGTAATCATTACAAAAGATGGAAAGCTGGTAGTTAACAGTGCCGTTACAGATATTGGCACGGGCACACTTACTGTGATGACACAGATTGCCGCTGACCAGCTTGGACTGCCCCTGGAAGATGTAAGCTTTTTGTATGGGGATAGTAAAAAGCCATTTGCGCCCATTCAGGGTGGTTCATTTACAGTGGCTACCGTAGGCTCGGCAATAGTAGTTGCGTGTAGTGCTTTACGTAAGAAGCTTTTTAAAAAGGCAAAAGACATAAAAGATTCACCCTTTAAAAATGCAGGTGAAGAAAACATTGTGTTTACAGATGGTAACATTCGCCTGGCAAACGATCATGCGTCTTTTGTTTCTTTTAAAGATATCATAACATCGAATAAAGGGAAGGAAATCAAATCCACTAATACAGGAATACCACATTTCTTAAAACTGAGAAAATACAGTAAGGCCGTGCACAGTGCAGCTTTTGTTGAAGTGGAAATTGATAAGCAGTTAGGTACTATTACTGTTAGCAGGGCGCTTACTGCCGTTGCTGCGGGTAGGATCATCAATCCGAAAACCGCACGAAGCCAGATATTGGGAGGGATGGTCTGGGGCATCAGCAAAACACTTTGTGAAGAAACCATTTTAGATGCCAGGCTGGGAAAATATATGAATACGAATCTGGCTGAATATCATATACCTGTTCATGCCGATATACAGGAGCTGGAGGTAATTTTTGCAGATGAGAAAGATGATGTGATCAATGAGCTGGGTGTTAAAGGTGTCGGTGAAATCGGACTGGTGGCCATGCCTGCTGCCATTGCCAACGCCATCTATCATGCCACCGGGAAGAGGATTAACAAGTTACCTATCCATTTTGATTTGTTGATGGAATAAATTTAAGACGCATCGCAGTTTTTTTTAACCACGGAGGAAAAGCCGAGGTGTCACGGAGGTCTATGGAGGAGTTTCTCCGTGGACCTCCGTGACACCTCGGCTTTTCCTCCGTGGTTAAAAAAAAATTTAAAGAGCTCGGTACTGCAATCAAGAAGTAACCTCATACTGACTCAATAATAGTAAAGCTATTCAGGGTCAACAACCACTTCTCTGATCTTAATAGCTTTCCTGACTTCGTTGTTTTCGTTTTTATACCTGAAGTCTGAATAGATTATTAAAAACTTGTTGGGACCGGTAGCAAGCAGCCCTGTATAGCCACAAGAGACGAGGTAAAGTTCCTGCATACTCTGGCTTTCGTAAGGCAACATTTCAACGGGGTCTGTCCAGCTATCGTTTGCTCCGGTCTTTGAAAAACGAAGCTGTACGCCGGGTCTGCCGGATGAAAGTACCTGCACGCCATTTTTTAATCGCAGCAACCGAGGAAGCGCTCCTGCGGGGGCAATTACAGTGGGTCTCGTCCAGGTGACACCCATATCTTTGGAGGTACACGCATACACGGGGCCGTTACCCACACCATTGGTAACGCCATCGCCATCCGCAGATCGTATCACGCAAAGCAAACTTCCGTCGGCTAACAATTCATAGGCAGGTTCACTGAAGCCGATCCTGTCTTTACTCATGGAATCAATCATTGTGTCGGGTGTAAAAGGTATCCTTCCCTGTAATGTCCAGGAACGGGCATTGTCGGTGGAGCGGTAAAATATCACACCCATTTGTTTATCAGGCTCGCCGTCGTCTTTAATGTAATATCCGGGATAAATACCTGCTACCAGTGACCCATCAGGCATAGCATGGATATCGCCCCACCATACAACGGGTACCAAGTCTTTTGAGCTGTAACGCAGCGCACGTGCATCATCTAAAGAAGCCTTCTCGAGTTTCCAGGTATGTTGGCTTTTTATCATCCGGTTTATATAAATACCATTAACAACAGCAGGCATGTCGCTAAGCCGGTAAAAAGTAAAGTTCGTTTTTCTGTATTTAAAATTTGTTTTGTCAATAGCTTTTGGCATTTTCAGATCGGTAACTTTAATCGGTTTAGGGTCAGTAACCTTTATCATATCTCCGTTTGCTAGTTTAAACCCGGTTATCTGCGAGGAGTCCGGAACTCCTGCCTGCCAGGTTTTACCGCCATCAGCGGAAATTGCGGAGCCCACCGATGAGGTACCGTAAGATTGTATCGCATCCGGGTGCAGGCTCCACTCGGCATGTAAAGAACCGTTCGCCAAACGTGAGATGGTGGGGAACTGATAGTAACCCCAGGATTGCGGACGATCAGCCGCAACAATCACAACCGGTTCCTTCAACAGGATATTAAATGATCTCTTGCCATTAACGTTGTAATTTATTTCAGTTTGAGAGAAGGCAGTCATGCCAAAATCAATTTTTGCAACGGAACGGTTTTGCTTTTGACTCCAGGAGAGGTGGACTGTTTTACCGACATCCATAGTTTTTTTTGAGCTACTGCAACTCAGGCATAATATGCCTGGTAAAAGAAAGAAACCATACATTAAAACTTTAATCGAAGGATTTCTATTTATAGTCAACTTGTTTATTTTAAAGGTTACATGTGAGGATGCTATATTGGGTATGTTATTAAGCTTTCATTGAACTTATTGCAAAGTAGTGATGGTCGCCCATCCCCTCCTCGGAGGGGCGGTTTGAGCCGAAGGCCAAACAGGGGTGGGTTTGACTGTGAGGTGGCTGTAACTACCACCTGAAACGTTCACCAACAAGCACGAATTTACTACACCCGTTAGCTCGCTGCCCGGTATACCCACCCCAGTTATTTCCTTCGGAAATAACGTCCCCTCCAACGGAGGGGATGGGCGGCCACGCTCCCTTTGCACAATGCTTAGGTTACAAAAAACACTTTTTATATTTATTACATTGCCGCTTAAGCTTACACCGACTGCTTTGGCTTAACAAGATAAAGCAATACCGCGCTTACCAGCATTAACAAAGAAGCACATTGAAAAATAGTACTTAAGTTAACTGAAGAGTCGCGCAGTAAGCCGGCGGCATATATGCCCAGTCCGCCTACTATACAGGCAAACAGGTTAAGGACGCCATAAGCGGTAGCCAGATATCTTGAATCAATGATAAGGCATAGAACGGGCATAAGGTTAGCATCTGTAAAAACCCGCGTAAACACGTACACCATAAATCCCGCTATCGCCACAACAAGAATACTGGTTTGGCTGGCGATAAAAATAAATGGCGCCGCTATAAGCAGTCCGATGACCGGGAGCAGTATCCTTGCTCTTTTATTTTTCCTGTTCCATCTGTCTGCAAGATAGCCGCCCGTGATAACGCCAACCAGGGAAGCCGGATACACATAAACGGTAGCATATAATCCGGCTACTGCCTGCGACAGATGAAAATGCTCCTGGTAATAAGTAGGCAGCCAACCCAGGATCATCCAGCTTACGATGCTCAGCAAACTGAAATAAATAAGCGTAAGAATAAATGAATTAGTGGTAAAAATATTCTTAAAGGCTTCACCGAAATGCACTTTTGTTTTGGCATCCATTGCGGTTGAAACAATAGGGTGATCTTCTTTTGGAACGTCGCGCAGGGTAAACAACAATACCATCGCATAAGCGATGCCGATAGCTCCGAATATTGTAAAAGCAAGCGTCCATATGTATTTCGCTGCTATCCATCCTCCAACAAAACCAAGGCTCGATCCCACCATGATCCCGGCTATATGTATCCCTGTTGCAAGCGACCTTGTCGGGCCGCGGTGGTAATCAACAATAAGCGCCAGCGCCGCCGGTATGTAACATGCCTCGCTGATACCCATCAGCGCCCTGGTGATCAGCAATTGCTCATATGTTTTCACATAAGCGGTGAGCAATGTAACCAGCGACCATACCAGCAAACTGCCGATGATTACCTTGCTGCGATTGAACCTGTCGGCCATGAAGCCTGCAAACGGACTTAAAATTCCATATACCCATAGAAACACCGAAGTAAGTAAACCGAATTGTGCATTGCTCATCGGAATAGCGCTTACCACCGATTCGCGCATGGTGGCTATCATGGTTCTGTCGAGGTAATTCAAACAACCCACCACACACAGTAATCCCACCGTGAGCCAGGCCCTTAAAACCAGTTTTGGCTTTGTTGCAGTTATGGGTATTACCGAAGCTAATGACATGTACTGAGATTAATGCTTTAGGCTATGCAGTTTGTGCTTTTAAAGATTTGATATAAGCTTCTTTAGCAACCGGGTCAATTGCAGCAGAGGCGCCCCAATACACCAAACCCAACGCTTTACGAGATCTCGATTCAGTGGAATTGGCGCCGGCAGTATGAATAGCCATGCAATGATGAATAAGCAGGTCGCCGGGCTTTGCAGGAAACGAACGCAATGCCGATACATCTTCGGCTGTGCCGTAATCAATGATGGATTGAGAAAACCCCGCAGTTTGTGTGCGGCCATGTGTTCGCATGCCTTTTGTATGCGAGCCTGTAATGTAGCTCACACAGCCATTTTCCATATCAACATCTTCCAGTGCCAGCCACATGGTAACGGCCTGTTGCGGTTTTATTGAAAAGTAATAGGCATCCTGATGGGGAGGCGTAGCTTTTCCGACCTTGGCGGGCTTGTCAAAAAACTCCACCGTTTTACCGATCACCTTTTCTTTAAGCAAACTTTCGGCAAGCTTCTCAAATTCACTGTTAACCATCAGTTCGTTGAAAAAGCTGCTGTGCTGTTGCAGGTCTAGTATCTGCTTGAGTGTTTCAGGCTGGTCTTTAAACTCATAAGCCAGTCGCATTTCCGGTGTAACGGGAAGCACTTCGTGAATGATTGTTGTAAGTTGCCTGTTGACTTCTGCTACCTGTTCGGCGCTAAAAAATCCGGGTATAAAAACGTAGCCATCGCGATCAAAGGCTGTGATTAATTTTTCTGTTTTGTTCTTTTCCATATTTAATGTTTTGATAGAGTTTTATTAGTGGAACGACCAGTGAGGTTTCTAAAAACCTCACTGGTCTTGAAGGGAGGACACACCCTGCTTTCAGACCTGTGAGGTTTTTACAAACCTCACAGGTCGTTCCCTCGTTGAGTTAGTGCCTTAATAC